>JAICEH010000119.1 GCA_025924275.1 Gemmatimonadales bacterium
CACGGCGTGGAACAGGTCGCCCGCCACCAGGATGGCGTCGGGCCGGGCCGCGATGACGCCGTCGACCGCCACCCGGAAGGCGGCCGCGACGTCGGCCTCCCGCTGGTTGATGCCGGCCGGGGTCTGCCGGTGGAACTGGCGGTAGCCGAGGTGGGCGTCGGCGAGATGGGCGATCAGCACGGGTGGAGAATGGGGGCGGCCGTCGCGAGCGGCAAGCGCGCGTGCCGCCCTCGCCCGCTGCCCGGCCGGGTTCAGCCGTACGGGTCGCGGGAGGACCGCACCGGCGGGACGCCCCGGCGGACCGGAGCCTCGCCGCCCACCCGGCGCCCCAGGGCCGCAAGGAGGAAGGCGAGCGGGTCGTCCGGTCGGGCGCGCCGGGTGGCCGCGAGCGCGCGCCGCACGTCGTCCTCGCGGCGGCCCTCGAGGAGGGCCGCGAGCCGGTCCGCGGTCACGGCGGCGCCCAGGGCCCGGAGCTGGCGGGCCACCGCGGCGGGGAACGGCAGGTCGGCCTCGGGGGGGAAGGCCGCCACCCCTTCGCGGCCGGCCAGCACCGCAGGGCGCGGGAAGCGCACGAAGACCGGGTGGGTGAAGTGGGGGTGCCGGAGCATCAGCTCGCCCTTCGGCAGTGCGGCGAGCTTGGCCCGCGTGGCCGCGGAGAGGGTGCCGTAGCCCGGGGTGGCCAGCTCGTCCGGATCCATCCGGCCGAACACGGAGGTCCCGGCGTTGCCCACCACACGACGCTGGACCTGGGAGCGGAACTGCTGCGCCCCGAAGAGGACCAGCCCGAGGTAGCGGCCCCGCTCGGAGAGGTCGAGCAGCATCTTCCGCACGTAGGTGTCGGGCCCGTCCGCGGGCGCGTACTTGTTGAGCTCGTCCACGAACACCACCACGTGGTCCACGCCGAGGTCGCGGCGCTCCAGGTGCTCCCGCAGCTTCGAGACCACGCGGGCGAACACCAGGTCCTGCGCCAGCGGGTCGAGGCCGGCCACGTCCACCACGTACACGCCGCGGTCGTCGAACCGGCCCCAGGGCAGGTCGTTGGCCATCCCGTCGTCGGTCACCAGGCCCTTGGACCGGGTGCTGATGTTCCCCAGCCGGTTCCGCACCTTCCGGATCGTGGCGATGTGGTGCGTCCGCCAGACCTCGGCGCCCCGGCTCTGGACCTCGAGGAAGGCGAAGATCGCCTGGAAGAGCCGCTCGAGATCGGCGAAGCTCTGCACCGTGAACGGATCCTCGCCCAGCGTGATGTCGTGGAACTCCCGGCCCACCACGCGCTCCGCCAGGAAGTCGATGAACGCATCGGTCTTCGCGTCCACGTCCTCGCGATTCAGCAGCACCTCGGCGTAGTCGAGCACCTCCCGGAGCCCCCAGACGAGCGGTTCGGTGTTCTGGGCCAGCTGGGCGTGGGTGCGGAGCGTGTTCAGGTTCACGCCGTCCGGCTTGAACGGGGCGAAGTAGCGCACGCCGTCGAACGCCCGCGGCTCGAGCCGGAGCCGCGCCCAGAGGGCGCGGTCCTCCGCCGTGAGCGTTCCCGGCTGGTCGAGGAAGCAGAGGTCCGGGCCCTTGACGTTGAAGCACACCGCGGCGATCGAGCCCTTCCGCGCGGGGAAGCGCTGGAAGATGGACGCCAGCAGGAAGAGCACGGCGCTGGTCTTGGTGGCGAGGCCGGACACGCCGGTGAAGCTGCAGTGCGCCGCCTCCGGGCCCAGCAGGAAGTCGGCGTCGAGGAAGACCGGTGCGGCGGCCGCACCCGCCCCGTAGACGCCCACCGGCACCCCGGTCCCGTCCTCGCCGGCGTAGGCATCCATCCGGAGCGCGGTGGCCACGTCCGCGTCGTCCGCAAGGCGCACCGCGCCCAGCGGTACCGGCTGCATCGGCTCTTCGGGGGTCTGGCGGAGCACCGCGGCCGTGTAGACCCGCACTTCGGTCCGGGTGGAGGGATCGTCGCCGCCGCCGGCGGGATCGCCGTCCGCCGCCAGGACCGCGTGGAGCGGGGTCGCGAGGTCGGACCACGCAGCGCCGTCCACGACCACCCCGTACACCGTGCGGCCGGGCGCGTCCACCCGCACGATGGCGCCGATGCCCACCGGGGCGTCGAGCGCGGTCCAGAAGTGGAACTGGTGTGCGGTGGCGGGGCGGAGCTCGGTGGCCACGACGCGGCCGAGGACGGGGGAGCCGGGCATGCGCGGAATCTATCGGCTCACGGCGCGGCGCGGAGGGCGCACTCGACCTCGTGGATGCCGTAGAGCAGGCGGTCCCAGCGGCGATCGGTGCCCGCGATCGGCGCGCGCTCGGCCAGGAGCCACCGGGAGAGCCGGTCGGCCACGGCGATGGTCGGCGCCCCCGGCGCGGCCTCCACCCGGACGAGGCCGTGGAGCAGGTCCCGTCCCTCGGCCGGCCAGAGACGAAGCCCCCACGACCACACCGGGGCCACCGCGCGCGAGGCCGGGGCGAACACCGAGGTGCGGTGTCCCGGCGGCAGCGAGAGGTAGGTGAACTGCTCGGCGCCGTCGAACGGCAGCGTGCCGTGGCTCTTCACCACGCCGAGCATCCGCGGGTCCCGCGCCCAGGCGGGACTCTCGGCCAACGATCCATCGACCACGAGCCAGGCGTCGGACTCGGCCCGGAAGGCGTCCCCCGCCTCGCGCTCGAGTGCGCCGCGCCGCGCGTCCACCGCCGCGCGGGCGAGCTGCTGGTCCCGGACCGGGTGCCGGGGACCGTCGTCCGGCAGCCGCACCAGTTCGAGCCCTTCGGCGGTGCCCGCCGCCTCCAGCGCCTCGGGCCGGCCGACGAGGAACCGCGCCCGGCGCCGGATCCGCGTCGCAAAGCGCCCGCCGACCCGGAGGCGGGCCCCCGCAGCCACCTCGGCCCACACGATGGGCATCGTGCCGACGTACCCGACCAGTTCCTGGCGCTGAACGCCGTCGAGGAAGCCGACCGGGCCGGGCATCGGTTCGGCGGTGCCGACCGGCCGGGTCTCGAGGGCGGTCCCCTCCACCACCCGCCCGGGACGCACTTCCGCCGAGTCCGCCCGTCCGGCAGCCGACTCGACCTCGCCGGCCGCGGGGCGCACGCCTCGTCCGGCCAGCAGGCGGCGGAGACGGGAGACGTCCATCAGCGGGCTCGAGGAGGGGCGCCGGTCGAGGGGATGGAGTTCGGACCAGGGGCGGGGGGCACCAGGGACCTCGACCTCGTGGCCAGCGGGGCGTGGACTGCCGGGCCGGTGCCCTGCGCCCGGCGGCGCATCACACGAGGTCGAGGTCGGGCCGCGGAGGCACCTGGGTGGCCCAGAAGCCGGCGAGCCGGTGCCGGCGGTCGACCTCGACGGCCAGGTGATCGGCGATCCGCACCACGTCCACCGCCCGCCGGGTGCCGACCCGCAGGTGGTAGGTCCGCCCGTCAGGGCTCACCGCCATCGACAGCGTGGTGTCCACCTCGACGGCGCCGCCGGGAGCACGCACCGGCCGGCTCGGCACCAGCGCCTGGCCGGGATCGGTCCCACCCGGCGCGTCGAGGCCGGGCACCGTCTCGACCTCGGGCCAGACCGCGATGTCGAGGCCGCAGACGACTCCGCCCGCCACGTCCACCACCACGATCGAGCCCTCGTCGTCGGTGAGCTCGACCGGACCGGTGAAGCCGGTCGTGTGCGGCACGGAGAAGGCGCCGGACAGGATGTCGGTCTCCGGCTCCCAGGTCCACTTGAGGGCGGGCAGCGGGCCTGGATAGGCCGGCGCAATGCGGATCTCGAGGCTCACGACACCCGCGCGGCACGCGCCGCGCCCAGATGGGCCAGCAGCCGGTCGAGGGCGCCGTCGAGCGTCCGCTCGTCCGTGGCGTAGCTGAGCCGCACCCAACGATCGTCGCCGAACGCGGCGCCGGGGACCAGGGCGACGCCGGTCTCCTGGATCAGGCGCTGACAGAACGCCGCGCTGCCCTCCCCCATCCCCGGCACCCCGTCCACCCGGAAGAAGAAGTAGAACGCGCCGTGCGGCTCGACGAACTCGACCCCGGGGGCCTCCGCACGGAATCGCTCGACCAGGCGGTCGCGGCGGCGCCGGAAGGCCGCGACCATCCTGGCCACCTCCTGCTCCACCCGCTCGTCGGTGTAGGCCGTGGCGGCGGCCCACTGCGCCGGGTGGTTGGCTCCGGTGGTCGTGTGGGACTGCAGCGCGGCCATCGCGCTCACGAGGTGGGGCGGCGCCCAGGCGGCGCCGATCCGCCAGCCGGTCATCGCATAGGCCTTGCTCGCGCCGGAGACCACGACCACGCGGCCGAGCAGTTCGTCCGGCAGGTCGAGGAACGACGGGGCCGGCCCGCCGCCGAACGCGATGCGGCGGTAGATCTCGTCGGCGATCACCCAGACGTCCCGCTTCACCGCCCACTCGGCGATGGCGCGGAGTTCCGCCAAGGTGTACACCGCCCCGGTGGGGTTGCAGGGCGAGCACAGGATCAGCCCCCGCACCAGCCGGTCGTAGTTCGCCTCGAGGTCGGAGACGCCCACCTTGAGTCCCCACTCGATGTCCCCCGGCACCAGCACCGGCTCGGCGCGGGCCAGGTGGACGATCTGCGGATACGAGACCCAGGCCGGCGCGGGGATCAGGACCTTGTCCTTCGGCCCCCAGAGGCAGAAGGCGGCGTTGAAGATCGTCTGCTTGGATCCGGAGCTGACGATGATGCGGTCCGGATCCACCGGCCGCCCGCCGGAGAGCCGGGAGAGGTTGCCCGCAATGGCGGCGCGGAGCTCCGGGATGCCGGCATTGGGCGGGTACCGGGTGAGGCCGCGCTCGATGGCCTGGATGCCGGCCTGCGCCGCGGGGGCGGGCGTGTCGAAGTCGGGTTCGCCCACGGCCAGGTCCCAGACCTCCTGGCCGGCGGCGCGGCGACGCTTCGCCTCGGCACCGATGGCGAGGGTCTCGGACGCCCTGAGGTAGGCGACGTTGAGCGAGAGGGGATCGGGCATCGGCGGCGAAAGCTCCCCGGCCCCCCGCATGAAGTCAACCGCCGGTGGACGAGCCCGCCCGGAGCGGTGTAGCTTCTCCCGCGGCCGCCTCCCGCGGCTCCGCGTGGGCTTTGACAATCGAGGGTGTCCCGTGTCGGGTTTCGTCGAGATGCAGCTGGCCGCGCCACTGGGGGCGGCCCTCGAATCGTTGGGGTGGACGGCGGCGGATGCCGCTGTCCGGGATGCGCTTCCCACGGCGCTCCGCGGCCATCCGGTGGCGGTGCTGGCACCCCCCGCCGCCCGCCGGGCCGCGCCGGTCCTGGCCGGCGCGTTCACGCGCCTGACTCCCGGCGGTGGTCTCCAGGGGATCCTGCTGACCTCGACCGCCCTCGCTGCCGATCTGGGCGAGGTCGCCGGCCGCCTGGCCGCCCCGCTCGGACTCCGGGTGCTGGTGGCCTCGGGCCTCGGCCGGGCCGCCGCCCGCCTCCCGAGCGGGCCGGACCTCCTCGTCGCGACGCCCGACACGACTCTCACCCTCCTCCGCCGATCCAACCTCCCCACCGCATCCCTGGCGGTCGTGGCCCTGGCCTGGCCCGAACTGGCCTCGGCCGACGCCGCCCTGGAGAGCGTCCTGCCCGAGCTGCCCAAGGGCGCCCAGCGGCTGGTCTTCGCGAGCCGCGCAGACCGGCTGGGCGACCTGGTCGAGCGATGGGCACGGAAGGCGCTGACGGTCGGCCTTCCGGCCGGAGAGGCCCCGCCTGGGCCTGCTGGCCCGGCACGCCTCGTCGTGGTGCCGAGATCCCGGCGGCTTCCGGCACTGGACGCCCTGCTCGACGTGCTCGATCCGGCCTCGCTCGCGGTCTGGGTGCCGGACCGGTCCGAGGCGGCCCGGATCCGGGATCACCTCGCCGGCCGCGACCTGCCGGTGTCGGTCGGCACCGAACTCGACCCGGCCGCCTGCGTCGTCGCCTGCGACCTGCCCACCCGGGAGGAGTTCGCCCACCTCCTCGGCCTGGGCAAGGAGGTCGTCGTGTTCGCCCCTGCGGCGGCCGCGGGCTGGCTGGCCACGGTGGCCCAGCCGCTCCGTTCACTCCGGCTGCCGGACGCCGCGGAGGCCGCGTCCGACGCCGCCGCCGAGGCGCGCGCGGCGGTGGCCGCCCGGCTGGAGGGCGGGGGCGGGACCGAGGGCCTCCTGGCGGTGAGCCCGCTCCTCGAGCGATGGGACGCGTCCGCCGTCGCCGGCGTGCTCTTCGAGTTGTGGCGGGGGGCAGCGCAGGCGGCAACGCCGGCATCGGGCGCGGCAGCGGACCGGGCGGGAGCGGAGGCCGCCACCGCCCGGATCTGGGCCGGCGCCGGACAGCGCGACGGCGCCACGCCGGCCGATTTCGTCGCGGCCCTGACCAAGGAGGTGGGGCTCGACCGGACCAAGATCGGGCGGATCGAGCTGCGGGAGTCCTTCGCCCTCATCGAGGTCCCGGGCGCCGAAGCGGATCGGATCGCGCGGGCCCTCGACGGGGTGAGCATCCGCCGTCGCCGGATCGTCGCGCG
>JAICEH010000120.1 GCA_025924275.1 Gemmatimonadales bacterium
ATGACTTTATCTCCCGACAGCAATATCATCTGGATGAGAGCACAGCCGGGTATCTGGGCATACAATGGAGTCTTTCACCTCCTGGATGCATGGCAGGAGTCGGATGGAACGCGGTCGGTTTTCAAGTTCCGGTTGGAGGCGGTCGAGGGAGAAGAGGACTTCACGGCCCCTGTTCCCGCAGTACCGTCGCGGCGGCGCCTGATACCGACCGCGGTGAAGCTCGAGGTGTGGAAGCGAGACGGTGGGAAGTGTGTCATGTGCGGTGCGACCGACGAACTCCACTTCGACCACGATCTCCCGTGGTCGAAGGGCGGCACCTCAATCACAGCCGCCAACGTCCAGCTCTTGTGCATGCGCCATAACCTCGAGAAACACGCCCGCATCATCTAGGCGGAACTCTGAGCTGCTTGACACATCCCTCACTCTGGGCCATGCCCCGATGGGTGGAATCCCATGGCATCTCGCGACTTTCCTTGGACTTGGCTGTCACAGCTTGCAGTTCCCCAAGCTGTCCCACCCGCCTTGCTCTCCTCGGTATCCGAGTTATCCTCCCCTCACCGCGTCGCCGGTGCCGCCAGGCCTGGCTCACTGCCGCGGCCCACCGAAGGGAGGTCAGCAATGCGGTTCCGCGTTCCCCTGGGCTCGGCCCTCCTCCTCGCCCTGCCCGCCACTCTCGCCGCCCAGGCCGCCGAGATCGAGTTCATCAAGGAGGCCACCGCGGGCGCCCCGGCGCCCGTCGGCCATGCCGCGGCGGTCGCCCGGATGGAGCCCAACGGCACCGTCACCGGCATCCGCGAGGGCACCAACGGCTTCACCTGCTTCATCATCCCCGACGGGAGCAACGCGCCGGTCTGCGGCGACGCGAACGCTCTCGCCTGGTTCAAGGCGGCGTTCTCCGGACAGCCCTCGCCCCCCAACACCGCGCCGGGCATCGCCTACATGGCGAAGGGCGGGATGCATTTCGAGACCCCCGAGGGGGAGAGCGTGATCCGGCCCTCCGCCACCACGAAACAGGTGGCCGAGCCGCCCCACTGGATGGTGCTCTGGCCCTTCAGCGCCGGGGAGACCGGGCTCCCGAGCAAGCCCAACCCGGCCGGGATGTACGTGATGTTCGATGGGACCCCGTACGCCCACCTGATGGTGTACCAGGACCCGAATCGAGTCAAGTAACCGCGCACGGCGGGTTGCGACCCTCGGCACCTCGCAACCCGCCACGCCGCCCCGCCGTCCCCCTTACCCCCCCCACCGGCGCGCCGGGGGGCGACTGGCGCGCCTGGGGCGCCCCCCGGAAGCCGGGCCGCTGGCGCCCCGGCCGGAGCGCCAACGAGCTGGCCCGCGCCTGGTTCACCAGTCCCGCCCCGGTCCTCCCTGCCGAGGTCCGGACCCTCCTCGAATCGCACCCGGCCACCCGGGGCGCGGTGCTGGAGAAGGGCTTCGCCCAGTACACCGCCGACCTGCCCGGCGGGGCGGGGGAGAACCGGCAGTTCGACCTCCTCCTTCACGGCCGCGGGCCCTCTGGCGCGCTGGTGATCGGGGTCGAGGCCCGGGCCGACGAGACCTTCGGCGCCCGGCTCGCCAAGAAGCTCCGCGCCACCGACGAGGCCGAGCCCGACCCGACGGTGGAGCCGCGGGCGCGGACCCTCATCTCCCTCCTCTTCGGGATTCCCGACGCCGATCCCGCGGCGGACCCCTGGAGCCGGCTCCGCTGGCGGCTCCTCACCGGTGCCGCCGGCACCGCCTACCAGGCGGCGCGCGAGGGCGCGAGCCACGCGGTCTTCCTGGTCCACGAGTTCAAGACCCCGATCGTGGACGACGTGACCGACCAGGAGAGCGGCGCCGACCTCGACGTGTTCGCCGGCCTCCTCGTGCCCGGCACCGCGCGCCTCCTCCCCGGGCAGATGGCCGGCCCGGTGAGCATCCAGAGCCCGCTCCTCCCCCGGCCGGTGGAACTGCTGGTGGGGCGGGCGGTGTTCAACTGGGGCGGCTAGGACGGCTGGGGCGGCTGGGACGGCAGGAGAATTTCAGGGCTCCCCGGTCGCCTCCTCGAAGAGCGCCGGGAGGACGAGCTCCAAGGCCGACTCCGCTCCCGGGGGATGCCAGGTCATCGCGTCGGTGAGGATCTCCGGCCGGAGGTCCGCCGGGCGCCATCGCTCAACCAGCCGCGCATCCGTGTCCACCACCCAGTACTCCGGCACCCCGGCGCGCTGGTAGCGCAGGCGCTTGAGAGTGCGATCATACCGGGAAGTGGAGGGCGAGGCGACCTCGACCACCAGCAGGAGTCCGGTGATGTCCGACCAGTCGCGCAACGGCCGGCCGGTGGCGGTGCGGTAGACGAACAGGTCGGGCTGCAGGATCTCGTCCTCGCCCAGGGAGATGTCTGCCGGGGACCAGAGCACGTGACCGGCTCCCGTCTCCCGGAGCCAGGGCGCGATCCGCTCGAACAGCGCCTTGAGGACGACCTGGTGCAGCCCCCGGGGCGACGGCGTCACGACCAGCTCACCCGAGACCAGCTCGTAACGCCGCCCGTCGTCAGGCAGCGCGCGCACCAGCTCGGCGGTCCAGGTCGAGGCGTGATCGGCCATGCCCATACGTTCGGCTCGGCGGTTGGGGAGGCGCAAGGGGGCACGCCGGACGATGCCGAACGGACGGCGGGATGGGGCGTTGGGGCGGTGCTGAACGGTTCAATTCAGCGCGGTAGCGAGAGGCGTCCGCGAGCGGTAAGTTCGGAACCCGAGCACTGCGGAGGGTGGTGCGGGGGTGAGGGCGCATAAGTCGGCCGGGCCCATCCACGCGATGCCCGCGAGGTCGCCAGCCGACTTCGAGCGCCCGAACCCCCGCACCGCCCGACGCACGTGGCCCTCGAGCCAGCCCAGGCTGCGATCACCACCACCCACCGAGCCGACATGCGCCGTCTTGCCGCCTTCTCGATCCTCACCGCCCTCGTCGTCGCCCCCGCCGCCGCGCAGTCCGACACCGCCGCCCGCGCCGGCCGCTACGACCTCGGCAAGATGTGGACCTTCGAGAACGCGCCCGCGGCGTACTTCACCGAGACCTACGGCTTCCGCGCCGACTCCGCCTGGTTCGCCCGGGCGCGGCTCTCCGCCCTCCGGATCCCCGGCTGCTCCGCGGCGTTCGTCTCGCCCCACGGCCTCATCGTCACCAACCACCACTGCGTCCGCGGCCGCCTCGCGGCCATTGCCCGCGAGGGCGAGACCCTGCTCGACTCCGGCTTCGTCGCCCCCAGGCTCGCCGACGAGCGCCCCATCCCCGGCTACTACGCGGACCAGCTCCTCGCCGCGCTGGACGTCACCGCCGAGCTCGATCCGGCCGCCGAGCCCCCGAGCCGCCAGGCCGCCGAGGACGCCATCCGAGCCCGCCTCAAGGCGGCCCACGCCTCCCCCGGCGACTCCGTCTGGGTCCAGCTCGTCCCGCTCTACAACGGCGCCCGCACCTCGGCCTACGTCTTCAAGCGCTACACCGACATCCGCTTCGTCACCGCCGCGGAGAACCAGATGGGCTTCTTCGGCGGCGACCCGGACAACTTCACCTATCCCCGCTACGCCCTCGACTTCGCCGTCCTCCGGGCCTACGGCCCCGACGGGAACCCGGTGGCGAGCCCGCACCACTTCGGCTGGGGCGGGACCACGGGGGTGAAGGAGGGCGACCCGGTCTTCGTGATCGGGAGCCCGGGCCGCACCGCGCGGCTCACCACCGTGGCCCAGCTCGAGTACCTCCGCGACCACGAGGTCCCCACCGCGCTCGCCTGGCATCGCTCGCGGCTGGCCGCGATGCAGGCCTACCGCCGGGATCACCTCGCCGAAGCGGAGCGGATGGACCTCCGGACGCTGATGTACTCGCTCTCCAACCGGGAGAAGAGCCTGGGCGGCCGGCTCGAGGCGCTGCGCGACCCGGCGGTGATGGCGCGCCGGGCGGACAGCGAGCGGATCCTCCGGGACTCGATCCGGGCCCGGCCGGCCCTGGAGGCGAAGTACGGACGGCTGTTCGAGCAGCTGGCCGCGGTGCAGCAGGAGAAGCGCGCCCACGCCGCGGACGTGGCGGCGCTCGGCGACGCGCTCAACGGCGCCGCCGGCTCCGGCACGCTGATCCGCGGGTACTGGGCCTGGCGCGCCGCGGAGGCGGCCGATCCGGCGAGCGAGGAGGCGACCGACGCGCGCCGGCGGCTGGCGGCGGCGCCCACCTGGCCGCCCGAGCTCGAGCGGGCCTATCTGGTCCTGCAGCTCGAGGACGTGGCCCGGGCGTACGGCCCCGACCACGCGGTGACTCAGGAGCTCCTCGGCGGGCGCCCGCCGGCGGAGGTGGCCGACGGGATCCTCCGGCAGTCGGTGCTGGCGCGGGGGCTCGCCGCCGACCGGCCCGTGCCCGCCGACGACCCCGCCATCCGTGCCGCGGCGGTCCTCGGCCGGCGGATGCGCGAGGTGCAGGGCCCGTTGCGGGAGGTCCAGCAGCGGGAGAACGCCCTCGCCGCCGACATCGGCCGGGCGCGCTACGAGATCTTCGGGCCGGCGATCCCGCCGGACGGGAGCGGGTCGCCCCGGATCGCCGACGGCGTGGTGCAGGGCTATGCCTACAACGGCACGCAGGCGCCGGCCCACACCACCTTCTACGGGATGTACGACCGGTTCCGCGCCTTCGGCCCCGGCAGCGAGTGGGACCTCCCGCTCCGCTGGCGCACGCCGCCCGCCGGGCTCGACCTCGGCACGCCGCTCAACTTCGTGAGCACCGCCGACAGCTACAGCGGCAACAGCGGGTCGCCGGCGGTGACGAAGGACCTGAAGCTGGTGGGGCTCAACTTCGACCGGAACATCAACGCGCTGGTGCGCGACTACCTCTACCTGCCCGAGCGGGGCCGGAACGTGATGGTGGACATGCGCGCCATCGAGGCGGCCCTGGCCCACGTCTACGGGCTGGGCCGGATCGTCACCGAGCTGAACCAGGGCCGGCTGGTCCGGTGATCCGCCCGGCGGCCCCTGCCGACCGCGCCGCCGTGCTCGCCCTCGCCGACCGGCTGGCCGACTTCGAGCTCCCGCCCGGCCGCACCGCGCGCGAGATCCAGGTGGCCGACCACCACCTGTTCGACGCGCAGTTCGCCGCTCCCTCGCCCGACGTCCTCTTCCTGGTGGCGGAAGAGGCGGGTGCCGTGCTCGGCACCCTCTTCGCCAACATCCGCGAGGACTATTTCACCCGGGCGCCGTACGCCTACGTGGAGGTGCTGGCCGTCTCGGAGGCCGCGGCAGGGACGGGGATCGCCGGGCGCCTGATGGACCAGGTCGAGAAATGGGCCCGCGCCCGCCGGATCGCGCGGGTGGAGCTCGCCGTCTTCGCCAACAACCGCAGGGCCCGGGGATTCTACGAGCACCTCGGCTATCGCGCAGAGACGATGCGGTACGTGAAGGCGCTGGACGGGGAACGCTAGGTCCCGGGCCGCCGGGTCGCCTAGCCCACTGCCCCCAGCTGCTTCATCAGCACCGGCATCTCCAGGTAGACCCGCCCGCGCCGGATCTTCCCGTCCGCCAGATCGTAGACCACGCAGATCGGCACCTGCACCTCGCGCCCCGTGGCCGGAATCCCGGCGAACTCCCCGATGTGCTTCCCGATGAAGAGCCCCTCCAGCACCGCGTGGTCGCCGTCGCAGATCACGTTGCGAGTCTCGGCGCGGGCATCGAATGCCTGGTGGTAGACGTAGTCCAGCATCCCGCGCACCGCCTCGACCCCGCGGTGCTCGTCCCCGGTGGCCATGTGGGTGAAGACCACGTCGTCGGCCATCATGGACAGGTCGGCGTGCTGCGAGTCGATGTACCGCTGGATGCTGGCGCGGGTGCGCTCGACGGACATGGGAACTCCGTGGTTCAGGTTGGGATACCAGTGCGGACAGGGACGGTCGAGGGATCAGGACGGGGGTGGCACACACTCCCGCCGAGCCGCCGAGTTACCAGCCGTCGCCCCCGAGCCGTCGAGCTACCAGCCGCCGCCGAGCTACCACCCGCCGCCGCCACCCCCGCCGCCCCCGCCCCCCGACGACCCGCCGCTGAAACCCGAGCCGCTCGACGAGCGCGGCGAGCTGCTCATCGTGCTCGCGGTCCGCTCCGACATCGTGGAGAGGCTCCGGGTGAAGCTCCCGGCGTTGAACGAGCCCAGGTGAGTGCCCGAGTACCAGCTCGGCGGCTGCGTCAGCAGGTCCCGGAAGCCCTTGGCCCACTTCTGCTCCACCCCGAACGCCATCGCGAAGGGCAGGTAGCGCTCGAAGAGCTCGGGCGTCCGCTCGATGGCGGCGAACCGGTGCTTGTCCACCCGCGTGAGGAACTCGCCGAAGCCCAGCACCTGCTCGAGCGCACGGGTCCCGGCCACCGTGCGGGCCGGCATCACCAGTCCGAAGCCGATCACGACGAAGGCGCTCAGCACCCCGGCGATGATGAACG
>JAICEH010000121.1 GCA_025924275.1 Gemmatimonadales bacterium
AGGTCTGGCGCGGCGACGCCGAGTGCGGCCGGTTCCGCTTGAACCAGAAAATCCGGTTGAACTAGGTGCTGAGACCCGACTGAGACAAGTACCTCTAAGTCTAAGACGAAACGGTCTACGCGCCGGCCGGAGAGGGGGAGGGGTGAGGGGGGGGTTGAGGGGGTGGTTCAGGGGCTTTATATAACCTGTAGGTTACCGAACCAGACGGTTAATCACAGTGCCCGACGACCCGCTCAGCGCCACCTTCGCCGCCCTCGCCGACCCCACGCGGCGCGCCATCCTGGCCCGCCTGGCCCGGGGGGAGGCCTCGGTCAAGGAGCTCGCCGCCCCCTTCGCCATGAGCGGCCCCGCCGTCTCCAAGCACCTCAAGGTGCTGGAGCGGGCCGGGCTGGTCTCCCGCGGCCGGGAGGCGCAGTGGCGCCCCCGCCGGCTCGAGGCGGCGCCGCTCCGGCGGGTGAGCGAGTGGGCCGAGGGGTACCGCCGGTTCTGGGACGCGAACCTCGACCGCCTGGACGACTACCTCGACCACCTCAAGACCCTGGAGAACCACGATGGTGACGACCGCCAGGGCGGGTGAGACCGCCCTCTCCACCCCCTCCGATCGGGAGGTGGCCTTCACCCGCGTCTTCGATGCCCCGCGCGCGCTGGTCTGGCGGGCGTGGACCGAGCCGGAACACCTCAGGCAGTGGTTCCTCGGCCCCGACGGCTGGACGATGCACGTCTGCGAGCTGGAGCTCCGCCCCGGGAGCACCTACCGCTACGGGTGGCGCAAGGAGAACGGGAAGACGATGGAGATCTCGGGCGAGGTGGTGGAGGTGGTGCCGCCGGAGCGGATGGTCACCACCGAGCGCTGGGGCCCCGAGTGGCCCGAGGCGATCAACACCCTCCTCCTCACCGAGAAGGACGGGCGGACCGCGGTGACCCTCACGTCGCTCTACCCGACGAAGGAGATCCGCGACGCCGCCATCGCCACCGGGATGGAGAAGGGGGTGTACGTCAGCTTCGACCGGCTGGCGGGGCTGCTCTCGGGGATGCGCTGAACGACGAACGGGGAACGGGCCACCCTGCCCCGTTCCCCGTTCCCCGTTCCCCGTTCCCCGTTCCCCGCCCTAGCGCGCCAGCAGCTGCCTCCGGAGGGCCACCACCCGGCGCCGGATCGAGCCGTCGTACAGCCGGCCCCCCACCCGGACCACGGCACCTCCCAGCACCTCGGGGTCGGCGGAGAAGGTGGAGATCACCTCCTTGCCGAGTGCTTCGGCGAGGGCCGCGGTCACCTGCTTCCGCGTGGCGGCGTCGGCCTCGCGCGCCAGCACCACGTGCGCGCGCACCCGGTTGAGCTTGTCGTCCACCAGCGCCTCGTACGCCGCCGCGATCGGTTCGAGCTGGTCCTGGCGGCCCCGCTTCACCACCGCGGCGATGAACCGCGCGAACTCGGCCGGGGCCCCCGCGAGCGTCCGGACCAGGAGCCCCGCCTTGGCGGCCTTGGTCACCCGGGGCGACATCAGCACCGCCTGCGCCCTCGGGCTCGCGGCCACCGCTCCCGCCACCGCGCCCAGCCAGCCGGCGTAGGCCACCGTGTCGCCGGTCCGCTCGCCCAGGGCGTAGAGCGCCTCGGCGTAGTTCCGGGCGATCGCCTCCCTGCTCACTTGCCCTTCTCCATCGAGGCGATGAACTGCTCCACCAGCTCGCGGTCGGTGGCGGCGTCGAGCCGCCGGCCCACCAGCTTGGTGGCCGCGGCGAGCGACAGGTCCACCGCCTCGCGGCGGATCTCCTGCACCGCGCGGTCGCGCTCGGCGGCGATCTCCCGCCGGGCCCGCTGGAGCAGCGCCTCCTGCTCCTCCCGGGTCTTCTCCACCGCCGCCCCGCGCTCCCGCTCCGCCACCGCGCGGGCATCGGCCACCAGCGCCTGCGCCGTGGTCCGGGACTCGCCCAGGAGCCGGGTCTGCTCCTCCAGCGCGGCCCTGGCTTCGGCGTGGAGCTTCTGCGCCTCGTCGAGCTGGCGCCGGATGGCCTGCTCGCGCTCCTCCGTGGCCCTGAGGATGGCGGGCCACGCGAACTTCTTGAGCAGCAGGAAGAGCGCGATGAACACCACCCACGTCCAGATGAAGAGGCCGGACTCGACCTCGAACGGCGAGGCCGGGCCGTGGGTCTCCTCGGCGGCCGCGACGAGCGCGAACAGGACCGTCGTCATCGTCCGTCCTTACGCGATGAGCTTGAACAGCAGGGCGAACACCAGCGCGATGATCGTGGCGCCCTCGAGGAGCACCGCGAAGAGGAGCGCCGCGCCGCGGATCTCGCCGGCCGCCTCGGGCTGGCGGGCAATCGCCTCGGCGGCCTGCCCGCCGATCCGGCCCAGGCCGAGGCCCGCGCCGATGATGGCCAGGCCGATGCCCAGGCCCGCGCCCAGGAGCGCGTTGGCGTTCTTGGCGGCGGCGACGACGTCGCTGACGGCCGCGGCCTCCTGCAGGAGTGCGAAGAGCTGCATTGGTCGTTCCGTTCTCTCGAGTGGAAGGGTTCCGGTGTCTGCGCCTGCCGGCCCCTCGGCCGCCCCTTCCGTGCGGCCGCCGTCCGGTCACCCGCCCCTGCCCCGGAGGGCGGCGGGCCTCGCCGGCTGTTCAGCCGGCTACGCTGCGGAGCGCCCTGGGCGCCGGGCACTCCGCGGGAAGTCGCGCCTCAGTGCTCGTGCTGCATCAACCCGATGAACACCGCACTCAGCAGGGCGAACACGTACGCCTGCAGGAACGCCACGATCAGCTCCAGCAGCATGATGCCGAGCACCAGGGCCGCGGTGGCGATCCCGATTCCGTAGTTCCAGAACTGCAGCTCGCCGAACAGGAAGATGATCCCGAAGAGCGAGAGGATGACGAAGTGCCCCGCCGTCATGTTGCCGAAGAGACGGACGGCGAGCGCGAACGGCTTGACCAGCTTCCCCAGCACCTCGATCGGCGCCATGCCGATGCTCATCACCGCCGCGCCCGGGCCGTGGAGCCCCGGGATGTGGGGGAAGATGGTGCGGAAGTACCCCTTGGCGCCGAGTTGGAGCATCCCGCCGATCTCCACCGCCAGGAAGGTGAGCACGGCGAGGGCCCCGGTCACCGCCAGGTTGCCGGTGGGGCTCGCCCCCCACGGCACGAGGCCGAGGAGGTTGGCGTAGAGGATGAAGAAGAAGAGCGTCATCACGAACGGGGCGTACCTGGCCCCGGTCTCCGGCCCGATGTTGGCGATGGCGATGTCGTTGCGGACGAAGAGGACCAGCCCCTCCATCGCGGCGGCGAAGCCCTTCGGCGCGCGCTCGCCGGCCCGCTGCCGGCGGAGCGCCCGGCCGGCCAGCCACATCGAGAGGAACACCAGCGCCGCCGCCAGGATCATGTAGACGACGTGCTTGGTGGGCGAGAGGTTGAGCGTGAGCGGGCCCAGGTGGATGTCGGGCCAGCGCGGCAGGTGGATGGTGCCCGCGGGGTACAGGTCGATCTGCCACGCGTCCGCGGTGTGGTGCAGCACCATCGTGCCGATGTCGAGCCCGCCCTCTTGCAGCATCATCGTCCGGTCCGAAGCTCCAGTCCGAGCAGGGGCACCAGCACCCCGAGGTAGCCGATCGCCGCGGGCAGCGGCGGGAACAGGTCGGGGCGGAGCCCCGCGGCGAGCGCCAGCACCGCCACGCCGCCCAGCCGCAGCAGGAAGCCCAGCACCCAGCCGGGGCCGAACACCCCGCGGCCCGGCGCCGGCCAGCGCCGGTCGGCCCGGCGCGCCGCCCAGTGGATCGCCGCGGCGAGGGCGGCGAAGCCGGCCGCCGCGAGCAGGGCCGTCACTCCTTCCCCCCGCGCTCCCGCCGCTTCCGCTCGAGCTCGGCCAGCTTCCAGTACGCGTTGAGGAAGCTCAGGACCGCGCCCCGCACCGTGCCCCCGATGGTGAAGGCCGGGGTGGACCCCAGCCGGCGGTCGAGCCAGACGCCGGCCAGGGCGAAGAGCACGATCCCGAGGCCGAAGTTGAGCCCCAGCGCCAGGTACCGCTGCCCCTCGCCCATCTCCCGGTGGTGCGCGGGATCCCGCTTGATCACGGGTGGCAAAACTACCCCCTTGTGAAAAATTTCGCAAGCGAACCGGCGGCCCGCCCGCGGTGGCGCCCGGGCCCCCGCCGGGGCTATCCATTCGGCGGTTCGCAACCCCGTGTGCCCCCTCGCCGTAGGGCGGTATTCGGCCGCTCCCGCTCCCCGCTCCCCGTTCCCCGTTCCCCGTTCCCCCTCCGATGACCCTGACGATCGCCTCCGACGTCTCCCAGCTCTCCGCCCTCGCCGGTGCCGTCTCCGACCTCCGCACCCAGGTCGGCCGCCGGATCGTGGGCCAGGCCGAGGTGGTGGACGGGATCCTGATCGCGCTCCTCGGCGGGGGGCACGCGCTCCTGGTCGGGGTGCCGGGGCTGGCCAAGACCCTGATGGTGGCCACGGTGGCCGAGGCGCTCGACCTCTCCTTCAAGCGGGTGCAGTTCACGCCCGACCTGATGCCGAGCGACATCACCGGCACCGAGATCATCGAGGAGGATCCGGCCACGGGCAAGCGGGCCTTCCGCTTCGTCAAGGGGCCGGTCTTCGCCCACGTGCTGCTGGCGGACGAGATCAACCGCACCCCGCCCAAGACCCAGGCGGCGCTGCTCCAGGCGATGCAGGAGCACCAGGTGACCGCCGCGGGGCAGACCTACCGGCTGCCCGAGCCCTTCTTCGTGCTGGCCACCCAGAACCCGATCGAGCAGGAGGGCACCTACCCGCTGCCGGAGGCCCAGCTCGACCGGTTCATGCTGGAGCTCCGGGTGGGGTATCCCAGCCGGGAGGAGGAGGAGCGGATCGTGGAGCAGACCACGGGCGCGCTGGTGGGGGAGATCCACCCGGTGCTGGACGCGGCGCGGCTGGTGGCGATGCAGGGGCTGGTGCGGCGGATCCCGGTGGCGCGGACGCTGCTCGAGGCGGCGGTGGGGCTGGCGCGGGCCACCCGGCCGGACGACCCCGAGGCGCCGGCGGTGGTGAAGGAGTACGTGGAGTGGGGCGCAGGCCCGCGGGCCAGCCAGTACCTGGTGCTGGGTGCGAAGGCGAGTGCCGCGCTCGACGGCCGGCCGATGGCGGACCTGGAGGACCTGGCGCGGGTGGCGCCCGCGGTGCTCCGGCACCGGGTGGTCACCAACTTCGCGGCGGAGGCGGCGGGGCGGACCAGCGAGGACGTGGTGCGGGAGCTGCTCCGGAGGCGCGGATGATCGAGGTGCTCCGGACCCCGTCGCTCAGCGTGGCGCACTCGGCGCGGATCGCGCTGGGCGGGGCGGGGATCGAGGCGGTGGTCCGGGGCGAGACCCTGAGCGGGGTCTTCGGCAATCCCTTCAGCGTGGCGATCCTGGACGAGGCCGACCTGGAGGAGGCCCGGCGGGTGCTGGAGGACCTGGACCCGGGCGACTAGGGCGGTGCCGGGGGTGGGGAATGGCGAACGGCCCGGCCGGCTCTGGTGAGCCGGCCGGGCCGTCGCGCGTCCGGGGGGGTCGGGCCTAGACCGGGTTGCTGAGGAACACGATGGTGGGGGCCACGCCGCAGGCGTTGAAGCTCACCTGCACGGCGCCTTCGCTCTCGCGGCCCTGGGCGTAGGCGCGGAAGGTCCCGTCCACGAAGTCCTCGCAGACCGGGTCCCAGGCCAGCGGGTCGAGGGTGTTCACCACCAGGATGAAGCGCTGGCCCTCGCCCTCGACGGTGAGGGCGCCGTCCACGTCGAGGTCGCCGGCGGGGAGGATCTCGCCGAAGGCGATGGTGCCGGGGGTGTCGGCCAGGAAGTCCACGTCCCACTGGGTGGCCATCCGGAGCACGGTCGCGTCGTCCACCAGGAAGCGGAAGGCGAAGCCCTCGCTGAGGCTCACGGCGGAGGCGTTCCCGTTGAGGGACCGGAAGCCGTCCCAGCGGATCCCTTCGGTGGGCTGTTCCGGGTCGGCCGGGGTGAAGTCGATGCCCAGGCCGTTGATGTCGAGGTCGTAGCCGGCGTTGGCGCCGGGGTCGGACACCCGGACGGAGCCGAAGTAGTCGGTGATGCCGGACTCGCTCTCGTCGTCGCAGGTGGCCGAGTCGAAGGAGAAGACGGTGTTGTCGGGCACCCCGTCCTCGTCGGCATCGGGGAAGGGATCGGGCTCGAAGCTGGGGCAGGAGGTCGGGCTGAACTTGGCGATGTCGCTGCGGAAGCTCGCGGCGGCCGGCCCGCGGGCGGCGAAGAGCGGCCCGAACAGGGAGAACTCGTAGTCCATCATCCCGTAGGCCGAGCTGTACACGGTGGCCATCACGGCGTAGCCGACGGACTCCGCGTCATCGGCGGTGATCGAATCCGACGAGGGGGAGGTGGAATCCCCTCCGCAGGCGGCGAGGCCCAGGGCCAGGGCGAG
>JAICEH010000122.1 GCA_025924275.1 Gemmatimonadales bacterium
GGGGTGGAGGGGCAGAGCGCAACCGAGGTGCCGAAGTCCCTTCCCCGGGCCGAGGTCCGCTGGAGCGCCGACCTGGCGACGCTGCGCCGGACGTGGCACGCCTGGCGCGCGTTCCGGGGCGAGCGGGACTGGGCGGTGCGGGCGGCGGCGGCCGGGCTCCGGGTGGTCCGGGCCGGGGTCCACCGCGCGGTCATCTCCTGCGGGCCGCCGCACGGCGTGCACCTCGCCGGCCGCTGGATCGCCGAGTCGAGCCGGCTGCCCTTCGTGATGGACATGCGGGACCCCTGGAGCCAGCAGCAGCGGCTCGTCGAGTCGGTGGCGAGCCCCCTCTGGTACCGGATCGCGGAGGCGGAGGAAGGGCGCGCGGTGGCGCGGAGCGCCCTCGTGGCGTGCAACACCGAGCCCGCCGCGGCCGCGATGCGCCTGCGGTATCCCGCGGCCCGGGTGATCACCGTGATGAACGGGACCGACGAGCTGGACATCCCCCCGGTGGCGCCGGGCGGGCGGTTCGTGCTGGGCTACGCCGGCAGCGTGTACCTCGACCGGGACCCGGCTCCGCTCTTCCGGGCCTGCGCCGCGGTCGTCCGGGAGCTCGGCCTCGCCCCGGCAGAGTTCGGCGTCGAGTTCATCGGCTATGGCTCGAGGTACAACGGGCGATCCCTGGTGCAGATCGCGGAGGCGGAGGGGCTCGGGCCCTGGTTCAGCCACGGGGCGGCGCGGCCCCACGGGGAGGCGATGGCGTTCCTGGCCTCGTGCGCGATGCTGGTGAGCCTGCCGCAGGACAGCACCCTCGCCATTCCCTCGAAGGTGTTCGAGTACCTCCGGTTCCCGGCCTGGGTGCTGGCGCTCACCGAGCGCCCCAGCGCCACGGCGACGGTGCTGGAGGGGACGGAGGCGGACGTCGTCGCACCGCACGACGAGCGGGCCATCGCGGCCGCGGTGCGGAGCCGGTACCGCCAGTTCGTCGCCGCCGGCCGGCCCGAGCCGCTTGGCCGGGACCCGCGCCTCACCCGGCGCCACCAGGCCGGCCTCCTCCTCGACGCGCTCGAGGAGGTCACGCGGTAGCGCCGGCGCCTACCGGAGCCGGCGGCGCAGCCATCCCAGCAGGCCGGCCGGCACCGCGCGACGGACGAACGCCCGGCCGGCGCCCGCGGCGCGCAGCCGGTCGAACGACCCCGAATCCCCCAGCACCACCTCCACCAGCACCGGCCGCCCCGCGCCGGCCGCCTCGGCGAGGACGCCGCGCGGGTCCCCCGCCAGGAGCCGGTACTGCGCGCCCACCGCGGCCGCGAAGGCGGCGTAGTCGACCGGACCGACCTGGACCGCGTGGGCGTGGCCGTGCTCGGCGAGCTGCTGCCGGCGGATCAGGCCGAGGTACCCGTCGTTGAGGACGATCACGACGAGCGGGACCCGCTCCCGCACCGCGGTCACCAGCTCCAGGCCCGCCATCGCGAACCCGCCATCGCCCGTGACACAGGCCACCGCCCGCCCGGGCAGGGCCAGCGCGGCGCCGACCGCGGCGGGAACGCCGAAGCCCATGCTCTGGAAGTCGCTCGGGGCGAGGAAGGTGCGGGGCGCGAGCACCGGCAGGTGCCGGCGCGCCATCGCCTGGTGGAGCCCGGAGTCCATCAGGACCACGGCATCGCGCGGGAGCGCCTCGCGGAGGGCGGCGAAGAACCCCGCCGGCGCGGGGTCGGCGAGGCCGGCGAAGCGCGGCTCCGCCCCGGCGGCCGGGAGCCCGGACCGCGCCGCCGCGACCTCCGCCGCGGCCCACGGCGGCCGGCGGCCACCCCCGAGCCGCGGATCAGCTAGCAATCTGGAAAGCAATGACGGGGCATCGGCCTGGATCCGCGTCGCGGCCCGGGGCCCCGCATCGAGCACCTGGGCCGAGGCGTCCACCCGTGCCAGCCGGTCCGGGCGGAGCCGGAGCCGGAACCCGCCGGTCCCGTTGTGGGTGCCCTTCCAGCCCAGGGCCAGCACCAGGTCGGCGCGTTCCGCGAGCGCGTTGACCTGCTCGACCAGGAGGCCGAGGTCCCGCCCGAGGGAGAGGGGATGGTCCTCGGGCAGCACGCCGCGGCCGGAGAGCGAGGTGACCACGGGGGCGCCCAGGTGCTCCGCGAGAGCCGCCACCTGGTGCGCCCCTCCCTCCGCGCCCTGGCCCGCGAGGATGAGCGGGCGCTCTGCCGACAGGAGCAGGGTGGCGAGGCGCTCGACCTCCACCGGGGATGGGGGCGCCGGCTCCAGCCCGGGGTCGGGCAGCTCGGCGTCGGCACGCCCGGAGAGCGCCTCCGGCGCCAGCTCGAGGACCACCGGTCCCGGCTCGCCCGAGAGGGCCAGGCGGATCGCCCGGGCGGCGAGCGTAGGCACCTCCGCGGCCGCCGCGGCGCGGAGCACGCCCTTGGTGACCGGCGCCAGGCCCGCGCCCTGGTCCCACGCCTGCAGCGGGAAGGCGTGGCCCGGATCGGCGGCGGGCGTGCCGGTGAGGACCAGGATCGGGGTCGAATCGTGATGCGCCTCGGCGATGCCGGCGTAGGCCCAGGCGAGACCGGGGCCCTGGATCGCCGCGACCACACCGAGCCCACCGGACGCGCGGGCGTAGCCGCACGCCATCATCGTGGCCGCGAGCTCGTGGCTCGCCTGCACGGTGCGGAGCGCGCTCAGGCGGAGGGCCTCGAAGAGTGCCACGTTCTGCGTGCCCGGCAGCCCGAAGACGTGGGCCACCCCGGCCCGCTCGAGGACCCGGCAGAGCAGCTCGGCCCCGGTCCCGGCGGCGCGGGTCACGGCGCCCGCTCCCGGCGGCGGCCCAGGGCCCGGGCCGCGAGTTCCCGGGCGGTGCGCGCCAGCCGTCCGCGGGCCGCACTCGCACGCCACCGGAGCGTGGGGCGGGATTCGACGACCTGGCAGACGGCGAGGTCCGCACCCAGCTGGCTCTTGAAATGGGTGACGGGGTTGAGGGCCGCGTCGGTGAGGTCGTTGGCGGCGTGTCCCGCGGCGGCCAGCGCCTCGAAGGCGCGCCACCGGAGGAAGGCGGAGGCGCCGAGCTTCTGGTACTCCGCCTCCGCCCCCGCGCAGACGGTGTGGGTCACCGGGTGCCGTCCAGTGAGGACGAGCTGCATCGCTGCGGGCGCGCCGCCGGGAGCGCGGGCGAAGAACAGCCGGCAGAGCCCGGCGCGCGCCAGCCGCTGGAGGAAGCCGCGGAATGCCTCCTCGGGCAGGTATGGCGGCTGGTCCTGCCGCCGGAGCGCCTCCACGTGAAGCCGGTAGAAGGCGGCGAAGTCGTCGTCCTCCGACAGGGTGAGCCCCGCGCGGTCGCAGCGGTCCACCAGCCGCCGGAGGTTCTGCTCCATCCGTCCGCGGAGGTCGGCCAGGTCGCCGAGCGGTGCCACGTAGGTGTACCCCGGATGGGCCGACCAGCCTCGCGCGAGCAGCGGGCGCACGTCCTGCAGGGTGGGACGGCAGCGGAGGGTCACCCGGTCGTAGCCGCGCGCCTCCACCGCGGCCGCCAGCGCGGTCAGCGCCTCGACCTGCCGCGCGGTCCGCTGCGAGGGGTAGCGGGTCTCCCAGGCCCGGAGGACCGGGCTCATGTAGTAGAGCAGGAGCCGCGGGCCCGCGGTGCGGAGCCCGCCACGGCCCGGCTCGCGGAGCGGGAGGCCTGCCACGATCTCCGGGCCCCGGCGCGCCACGAGCACCCGGAATCGCCCGCCGGCCGCAGCGGCGAGGGCGTCGAGGTAGCCGGTGGTGGCGTAGGCGCTGCCCTCCGGCGAGGCGGCGACGAAGTCGTCCCACGCGGCGAACTCGCCCTCCGGCAGCTCGGTGACCTCGAGGTCGCGGCTCATCCGCGGCCCCGCGCGAGCCGGCGCCGGATCCACCGCGACGCCGTCTCCCCCATTTCGGCCAGCGCGGGCAGCGGATCGCCCCACCGGAACACCGGCTGGTCGGCGGCGAGCGCCGCCGCGGCCCACCGGACCATCCGGGTCGGCGACCCCCCGCGCCACGTCCGGGTCGCGTGCCAGTCGTAGTAGGGGTAGACGCACCGCCGGCCCGTGGCATACCCCGCCACCGGCGCCACCGGGCCGCCCAGGGCATCCTGCCAGGCAAGCCGCGGCACGTTGACACCGCAGCGCGCCGCGAACTCGACGTACCACCACATGCGCGCGTTCACCTCGAGCAGCCGGAAGACGTCGTCGCGAGCATCCTGCTTGAACTCCGCGCTGAAGGGACCCCGGTAGCCGAGGGCGGCGAGCAGCCCGGTGATCGACTCGACCGCGGGGCTGGCCTCTGCCGGCGGCACGCTCACCATCGCCGAGCTGTTCCCGAAGTCGGGCGGGTACATCCGGAGCCGCCGGCGGACGAGCAGGCCCGGGATCCGCCCCGCCCCGTCCACCAGCCCGTCCACGAACCAGTGGCGGTCCGGCCCGCCCGGCACGTACTCCTGGAGCAGCACCGCCACGCCGGCGGCGGCCAGCTCGGCCCGCCTCGACTCCGCCTCCGCCCGAGAGCGGATCCAGAACCCCTTCACCCCGAACCGGGCGAAGCACGCCTGCGAGTCGAGCGGCTTGAGGAACGCCGAGGCGAACACCGCCGCCGGGATGGCGTCCGGCAGCGCTCCCGTGCCGAGCACCCACGTTGCCGGGTGCGGGGTGCCGTGGCGCGCCAGCGCTCCGGCGAACCGGGCCTTGTCGACCAGCTGGTCGAGCACGGCGGGCGGGGCGACGGACGCGGGGAAGCGCGCGGCCAGGTCGCCCGAGAGGCGCGCCGTGGCCCCGGCCCACGCATCCGAGCAGGGGAGGAGCACGGCGCGCTCGAGCGGGACGCGGCCCAGCAGCCCCGCGAGGTCGGTACCGGCGTCGCCCCCCGGCAGGCGGCGCGCGTGGCGGCTCCGCGAGGCGGGGGGGCGGGCCGCAGGCGGGAGCCACGCCGGGATGCCCGCGGACGCGAGGGCCCGCACCGTGCCGAGTGCGGTCACCCCGCTGCCGAGCACGAGCGCCGGGACCGGTCGTCCGGCATGGTTGTTGTACATTCCATCCGCCGCCATCACCCGACCTCCACTGCGACCGGACCCGTGCGCGAACACTCACCCCGGTGACCGCCTCCACGCCATCCCCGGCCCGGGCGCCGCAGGCGGCCTCGATGCATCGCCTCGGCCGCGACGCCCTGGTCTACGCCGGCGGCACCCTCCTGGCCCGCCTGGTGTCGTTCGTGATGCTCCCGGTCTACACCCGGTACCTCACGCCGGCGGACTACGGCATCCTGCAGCTGCTCGACCTGGCGCTCGACATCGCGGCGATCGTGGTGAGCGCCGGCGCCATCGCCGGGGTGATGCGGTTCTACTTCCGCACCGAGGACGAGGCGCGCCGGAAGGTCCTGCTCTCCACCGCGTTCCTGGTCCAGGTCGGGCTCAACCTGATCGGCGCCGCCGTGATCTTCGCGATGGCGCCGCTCCTCTGGCGCCTCCTGCTGGACGGCGCCGGGTCGCCCTGGTACGTCCGGATCGCCGCGGCGAACTTCACGCTCGGCGTGGTGGCGACGGTCCCGCTGCTCCTCCTCCAGATCCGACAGCAGGCCGGCCGATTCGTGACCCTCACGGTCATCCGGCTCTTCCTCCAGCTCTCCCTCAACATCGTCTTCGTCGTGGGGCTCCGCGCCGGTCCGCTGGGCGTGCTGCTCAGCACCTTCATCAGCCACCTGGCCTTCGGCGGCGCCCTCGGCTTCTGGCTGCTGCGGCAGACCGGCCTGCACTTCGACCGCGCGATCTTCCGGGACCTCCGGCGCTATGGCCTGCCGTACCAGGTCGAGCGGGTCGGGACCTTCATCATCACCTTCGGCGACCGCTTCTTCCTCAAGGCCTTCCACGGCCTGTCCGCGGTGGGCCTCTACGGCGTCGCCTACCAGTTCGGCTTCCTCCTCACCGGGACGCTCGCGACCCCGCTCTACCGGGCCTGGAACCCGCAGCGCCACCAGCTGATCCACCTCCCGCAGGGCGAACGGGACGCGCACTACAACCGGAGCTTCCGGCTCCTGAGCCTCCTGCTGGTCTCGGGTGCGACGGCCGTGGCGCTGGGCATCACCCCGATGCTCGGCGTGATGGTGACCGCCGAGTTCCGGCCGGCGGCCGCCTACGTGCCGGTCATCCTCCTCGCCTCCATCTTCCACGCCTGGATCAGCGCGGTCGGGTTCGGCATCCAGGTCTCGGAGCAGACCCGGTACGCCGCCCGGGCCACCTACCTCGCCACGGCGGTCATCCTGGTGGCGTACGTCGTCCTGATCCCGCCATTCGGTGCGATGGGAGCGGCCGCGGCCACGCTCATCGGCACCTTCACCCGCTTCACCGCGATGCTGCGGGCGAGCCAGCGGCTCTGGCCGGTCCGGTACGACTGGCGCCCCCACA
>JAICEH010000123.1 GCA_025924275.1 Gemmatimonadales bacterium
ACAGCCGAACTCGCAGCCGACGTAGGGGTTCACCGACCAGAAGCCCATGCCGGTGCTGGCCGGCGAGTTGAGCACCGAGCGGACCGGCAGCCCCACGAATTCGACCACCGGATCGGAGGCTCGGCCGCGGACGCCGAGTTCCGCCCAGCCCTCGACGATGGGGAGGGCGAGTTGGGTCACCCCGACCCCGGGCACGCGGAAGGGCCGGTCATCCGCACCGGCCCCAGCCGCACTGGAGGCAAGTCAGGCAGCCAGAGCTCCGGCTGAGCGGGCCGGCGCACTCGGGGCAGACCCGGATGTGAATGTCCACCAACGGGTTGGACGGCCGTGGCAGGGGGCGCTCGCGGGGCGGCGGCTGGTACCTGGTGGGATGGAGCGGGGAGCTGGCCATGGAGACCTGCCTTCGGCAAGTGTTCGGTATTGTTACCGAAGATATGCCGAAACCAAGGCAGGTCAACCAAGGTGTGGATGGCCCTCGGTTGGCCTCCGGGCCGGCGGTCTGTCCTAGAACCCGGCCCGCACCCGCGCCAGCAGCAGGCGCCCGATCACCGGCGCCCCCGGCATCGCCTGGTGCCCGCGGTCGAAGAGATCGGTCCCGCTCAGCGTCAGGCTCGCCCCCGCCGACCAGGGGAGCGCGAGCCCGACGCTCGCGTCCACCAGACCGTAGCTCTCCACTTCGCCGGCGTACACGCCCGACCGGGCCGGGAAGCCCGACTCTCCCCTCCCGCTGACCGAGGCCCACGCCCGGCTCCCGCGCCAGAGGACCCCGAGGGCCCCGCTGGTGCGCGGGGCGTTGAGCGCCACGTCGGCGATGCCCGCCGCGCCCTCGAATTCGTCCTCGCTCACCCAGGAGAACCGGCCGGTCAGGGTGAGGCCGCGATCCAGCTCCAGCGCGAGGTCGAAGTCAGCGCCCCAGAAATCGGCCTCGCCTCCCTGCCGCGGGATGAGGAGGATCGCCGTCGGGTCGGGCGACTCGACCGGCGAGACCGTCCCGAGCGGGAACTGTCCCACGTCGGCCGCGATCGCCGCGGCCGCGTCGGCCGGGAACCCGACCCCCTGCAGGTACGACGCGAGCGCAGCGGGGTCGAGGAAGGCGCTCGGCGTCTGCACCGAGAGCGCGCTCCCGACGTGGGAGATGGTCGAGTGGTAGAGGTCCACGGCGGCAGTCAGGCGCCGTCCGAGCTGGCCACGCCAGCCGGCCTCGAATGCGGTCGTGATCGAGCGCCGTGCGCGGGGCACGTCGCTGACCCGCGCGGGATCCACCGCCACGAAGGCTCCGGAGGCGGGGTCGAGCGCGGCAAGGAAGGTGGGCACCTGTGCCGCCGTCGGCGCCGGCACGCCGTCGAGGGCGCCGCTCGCGAGCGCCTGTACCACCTCCCAGTACTGCGTGCCTTCGGCCGGGACGTACTGGCCCGGCCCGCCGAGTTCCGCTGGCGTGAACGGAGAGCGCATGCAGAACCCGCCCACGCCGCCGCAGTCGCGCCGGAAGGTCCACGCGTGCGACGTCCCTTCGGCGCGGATCGGGTCGTACCCCAGTTCCGGCGGCAGTCCGCCCACGACCAGGTCGAGGAACAGGTCGTTGGCCACGGGAGTGCTCGAGGCGCGGTTGAAGGTGAGCCGGAAGGCGTGGGCCTCGGCGGGACGCCAGACGAGCCCGACCCGCGGCGCCGCCTCGAAGTCGTCGAGCCGGCTGTGATGGTCGCCGCGGAGCGCGGCCACCAGCTCGAGCGCCGGCGAGGCCGGGAGGACGCCCTGCACCCAGCCACCGGCCTGCCAGATGTCGTCGTCCTCCTCGTTGCGGCCGTGCACGGTGCCGCCGGTGCGCGGGATGATCCGCTGCACGTCCACGCCGTAGCGGAGTGCCAGCGGGCCGGCGTCGAGGCCGTGCTGGAGCTGGCCGGCCCAGGTGCGCGACTCCTCAACCACCGGCAGCCCGGTCCGCAGGAAGTAGGAATCGCCCGCGTCGTTGAAGTTGACGAAGGCGTTGGCGAAGAGCCGCCCGCGCTCCAGGCGGGCCTGGGCGTACCCGGTGCGCCAGCCGCGGAGCTGCACGCCGCCGGCCTCGGTGAGGTCCACCGCGCGCACCGCCTCCGCCACGCCGCCGGCCATCACCACGGTGGTTCCGGGGCCCGGCGCCCAGTCTGCCCGCAGGTCGGCGGTGGCCCGCTGGGTGAGCTCGGAATGGGGGAGCGAGTCGGCCGGGTCGGTGATCGGCCAGTTCTCCCCCGTGAGGTAGCTGCCCGAGAGCTTGACTCCAACCTCCTCCCCGAGCAGGGCGGCGTAGCGCACCGCGCCCTGCAGCACCGAGCGGGACCCGGCGGTGAACGACGCACTGCCCCCCGCGGCGTCGAGCGGCGAGCGGGTGATGAAGTGGACCACGCCCCGGTCGGCGTCCGGGCCGTAGAGCGCCGAGCCCGGGCCGCGCACCACCTCCACCCGGGCGAGGTCCTCGTCCGAGGGCGGCAGAAGGTAGGGGATGTTGAGCCGCAGCGCCGGCACTGACGCCAGGCGATGGTCGGTGAGCATCAGGAGCGAGGCGGAGTTGATGCTCCCGGGACCGCGGGCGGAGAAGCTTGCCTGCATCAGTCCCTTCTCGACCACGGCGAGCCCGGGCACCGCCTCGAGCTGCCGCGCGGGCCCGCCGAGCGGGACCTCCCGGCCGAGCGCTTCGGCCCCCAGCACGGTGAGGGCGGTGGGGGCATCGAGCGCCGACCCGGAGCCGCGCTCGGGGGTCACGACCTGGTCGGCCAGCCGGTGCACCCGGACCAGCCGCAGGCGCACCGGCCCGTTGACGGGCGGGGCCGAGGCGGGACGGTAACCGGGAAACACCGCCTCGAGCCGGGCGACGCCCGGCACCGCCGGCAGCAGGAAGGCTCCCCGGGGGCCGGCCGCGGCTCGCGCGAGGATCCCACCATCCGCCGCCCGGGCGCGCACTTCGGCGCCGACCAGGGGCAGGCCGGAAAGGGAGTCCGTGACCGTACCGGGGATCTGGGCCAGTGCGGCGCCCGGGCAGCCGGCCAGGGCGAGGAGCCAGGTGATGCGGATGAGGCGGCGCACGCGCACCGGGCCTGGAGAGGCTGTCGGGGGGGCGCTCAATGCTCCGCCTCGAGTGGGGCGGCGTCAACCTGCGGGATGTCGAGTGCGGTCCGACGGGTGGGGCTACGGCCTCGGCTGCCTTCCGTCCAGCAGCATCCGCGCGACCTCGGCCTGGGTGCCGCGGGTGCCCGCGATGCGCTCGAGCGTGGCGTCGTCCTGCCGGCCGAGCAGGGCCGTGAGGGTGACGATCATCTCGCGCTTGCCGGCGAGCTCCCGGTCCGCCAGCGCCTGCTTCCGCGCCTGCCAGCCGAGCACCGCGGCGAGGGCGAGCGCCAGGGCCGCGAACCCGCCGGCGGCGAGCCCGATGCCCCGGTCCACGTAGCCGCGCGCCCCGAGGGCGGCGACGCCGAGCATGGCCACCGCCACGCCGGCCGCGAGCCACATCTGCCGGCGGAGCGCCTGGCTCGCGTCGCTGAACGGGGAGGACTTCGGCAGCGGGAGGGTCATCGTCAGACCGGGAGGTCGTCGCGGATGAGCACGAGGATGGCACCGTGCGGCACCACGAGATAGCGCTGCTCCTCGAAGGTGATCTCCACCGCCGCCTTCCGGAAGAAGATCGCGTGGTCGCCCACCCTGGCCTGGAGCGGCCGGGTGCGGCCCTCGCGGCGGGTTTCCTTCCACGGCTCCTCCGAGTCGCCCACCTCGGCCACCGGATCGCCCGGGCCGGTGGCCACGACCAGCCCGCCCTGCACCTGCTGGTTGTCCACCGCGGTGGCGGGCAGGTAGAGGCCGCCGCGCACCCGGTCGTCGCCGTCCTCCGGGGTGATGAGCACCCGGTCGCCGACGACGATGAGCTGCTTCCGCGGGAACTCCGGCGGGTCGGTCATCGGGGACCCTCCTCAGGCCTCCACGCGCCCGTGAACCGTCACCAGCTCGAGGATCCGGAGCTTCCGGGTGCCGTGCGGCAGCCGGAGGGCGACTTCCTCGCCGATCGACCGGTCCTTGAGGGCCTGCCCCAGCGGGGAGGCGAGCGAGATGTGGCCCGCGTCCACGTCCATCAGCTCGGCGAAGACCAGGCTGTAGGTGTCCTGGTCCCCGCTCTCCAGGTCGAGCACGGTGACGGTGGACCCGAGCCCCACCCGGTCCAGGGGTGCCTCGGCATTGGCGAGTTGCGTCAGCGAGTCGAGCCGCTGGTGCAGCTGGCCGAGCCGCGCCTGCACGAACTGCTGGCGCTCGAGCGCGGACTTGTACTCCGAGTTCTCCCGCAGGTCGCCCAGCTCGACCGCCTGGGCGATCGCCCGGGGGAGGGTGACGTTGAGCTCGTGGCTCAGCGCCTCGATCTCCTGGCCGAGCTTTTCGCGGATTTCACTGATCATCGCCACCCCACACGCAGAAAAAAGAACCGCCCGGGTCCCCAAGGTCCCCGGGTAGCAGTTTGAAACGTTCAGCGCTTTCCTCCAATATACAGAAGCGCTTCCGCCGCGGGAACGGGACCGGTTGGCACGGCTTGGGCCCACGCTCCTCGGACCGTATGTTCCCCGGAATGCCTCCAGTTACACGACTCGTGCCATTCCTCCGCCTGACGGCGTTGATCGTGCTGGCGGGCTGCGGCCGGGCCCCGGCGCCCGACCCCGGGCCCTGGCCCGCCGCCACGCAGGCCCTGGCGGACTCGCTCCTGGTGGACGTCCGGGCGCGGGACCGGACCATCGTGGTCGAGGCCCGGTACGCCGGCCCGGACAACTTCACCGGGGCCCCGCTGCCGGGATACGAGGCGAACCGTGCCCTCCTCCGCCAGGAGCCGGCCGCGGCGCTGGCACGGGTCCAGGCCGTCCTCCGGCCCGCCGGGTTCGGCCTCAAGGTGTTCGACGGCTACCGCCCGATCCGCGCCACCCAGGCGATGGTGGCCTGGACCCAGCGGGAGGGACGGACCGACCTGCTCGACGATGGCTACATCGCGCGCCGGAGCCGCCACAACCTGGGCCTCGCGGTGGACCTCACCCTGGTGGAACTCGCCACCGGCCGCGAGCTCGACATGGGCACCCCCTTCGACACCTTCACCGAGGCGGCGCACACGGCCAACGCCTTCGGCGAGGTCCGGACCAACCGGGACCGGCTGGTCCGCGCCATGGAGGCGCAGGGGTTCCGGAACTACGAAAACGAGTGGTGGCACTTCTCGTTCACGGTCGCCGGCGCCGAGCCGGCCTTCGACGTCGTCATCGGCGGCGCGCGGTAGCGGAACGGCCCCTCTCCCCGCTCCCCTCTCCCCTTCACACCTGCCCCTCGACGCGATGCGCCTCCTTCCAGCCCTGTGTCTCCTCCTGCCCGCCGCGCCTCTGGCCGCCCAGCCCGATTCGCCCGCGGGACCGGTGCCGGTGGAGCGGCTCGCCGCGCGCCGTGCCGCGCTCCTCGATTCCCTGGGCGACGGCGTGGCGGTGCTCCGCGCGGCCTCGGTCAAGGACATCGAGGGCGACTACCCCCAGGACAGCGATTTCCGCGAGGACAACGACTTCTTCTACCTGACCGGGGTCGAGGCTCCGGGGGCGTGGCTGGTCCTGGTGGCGCGCCGGGTGGGCGACGACCGCGCGGTCCTCTTCCTTCCCGCGCGGAGCGCCGCCGAGGTGCGGTACCTGGGTCCCGTGCTCGGGCCGGGCGCGGAGGCCGCCCGGCTCACCGGCATCGGCGAGACGCACGCCGCGGATTCGCTCGACGCCCTGCTGCCCCGGCTGCTTCGCGGCGCGCCGACGGTGTGGGTGAAGCGCGACGCCCGGAGTGCGGAGTGGCCCTTCGTGCGGCGGCTGCTCGAGGGCCGCGGGAGTGCCACGCTGGCGGACCTGCGTCCGCGGATCGCCGCCCTCCGGCTGGTGAAGGATGCGGACGAGCTGGCCCGGCTCCGTCGGGCCATCGCCCTCACCGGCGCGGGGCAGCAGGCGGCGGCGCGGGCGATCCGCGCGGGGGCCTGGGAGTACGAGGTGGAGGCGGAGGTGGAGGCGGCCTTCCGTCGGGGTGGGGCGGAGCGGCTCGGGTTCCCCAGCATCATCGGGTCGGGCCCGAACTCCACCGTGCTGCACTACGACAAGGCGCGGCGCCGGATGGCGGCGGGCGAGCTGGTGGTGGTGGACGTGGGGGCGGAGTACGGCTACTACAGCGCCGACGTGACCCGCACCTGGCCGGTGTCGGGCCGCTTCTCGCCGCGGCAGCGCCGGCTCTACGACCTGGTGCTCGGCGCCCAGGAGGCGGCGATCGCGGCGGTGCGGCCCGGGGCGACCGTGGCGGACCTCAACCGGGTGGCGCGCGAGTGGTTCCGGGCCAACTCGGGGGACGCCTGCGGCGCC
>JAICEH010000124.1 GCA_025924275.1 Gemmatimonadales bacterium
CGTGAAGCAGGCGATCGGCCGGCAGGCGGCGCGGAGCCTGGCGCCGGTGGCCGCGCAGCGCCTCATCCGCGAGGCCGCCACGGGTGCGCTCCGCGCCCCGCGCCGACCCTGGCGGGCGCCGGCGCCATCCACCATCGAGGTGGAGTTCCGCTTCACCACCCAGGCCGAGATGGCCGAGCTCCTCCCCGGGAGCGAACGCCGGGGGCCACGCAGTGTCGCCTACACCCACGACGACTTCGTGGCCCTGTATCGCGCCTGGCGTGCGATGTACAACCTCGCGGGCTCTGCGGTCTAGGCTAGATGTCCGCCGTGCAGTGGCCGCACTTCGTGGCCTTGAGCGGCACGGCGCCGAGGCAGCGGGGGCACTCCCGGGTGGACGGTGGTGCGGGCGCCTCGGCGCGCAGGCGGTTCATTCCCTTCACCATCAGGAACACGGCGAAGGCGAGGATCAGGAAGCTGATGAAGTTGCTGACGAACGTCCCGTAGCTCATCACCGTCGCCCCCGCCTCCCGGGCGGCCGCCAGGGTCGGATACGGCCCGGCCGCCGTCGCCCCCGCCCTGAGCACCATGAACTTGTCGGCGAAGTCGATGCCGCCGGTGAGCAGGCCGAGCGGCGGCATCAGGATGTCGTCCACGAGGGACTTGATGATGGTGCCGAATGCGCCGCCGATGATGATGCCGACGGCCATGTCCACCATGTTGCCCTTGAGGGCGAACTCCTTGAACTCCTTGAGCATCGATCCTCCTGGCGGCGGGGGCCCGTGGGTGGCTGCAGGGCAGATTGGCCCCCGGCGTGAGCCCCGTCAAGCCGCTGCCCCTTCCCCCCGGCGCGGCGGCGTGGCAGACTCTCTCGCCCATCGACCGATTCCGGGCGCGTGCCCGTGTGCAACGCCACCCACCCCCGGCGTCTCCCCACCCGATCCACCCCCCCGGACAAGCCGAGCCACGATGACCAGAGCGCGACCCGCCCTCCGCTCCGTGCCGTGGATCCTCCTCGCCGCCCTCGCGTGCGGCCACGAGGACCCCATCGAGCCGGGCAGTGGGGGTGCCACCGGCCCGTTCGCCCCTGGCGACCCCGTGCGGCTGACCCTGTCGCCCGGTTACGACCGGACGCCGTCCTGGCTGCCCGACGGGAGCGGCATCATCCACAGCTTCGACCGGACCCAGAGCGGGCAGTTCGACCGCTGCCTGGGGGTGGTGCCCGCGGGGGGGGCGTCGCGCACGTTCGAGTTCTGCGGGGCGGGGGCCGGCAGCCCCGACTCCCTCGACGCGCTGGAGGGTGCGGGGGCCAGCGCCGGCGGCCGCCTGATGTTCCAGTGGTCCCAGACCAGCGGCGTCCGCACCTCGCCCAACTCGAGCGCCCTCGGGGTGGCGACGCTCGCCAGCCCCTGGGACTTCACGCCGCTCCTCCTCATGCGGAACACGCTGCCCGGGGGCCGGGTGCACGCCCGCGCGGCGCGCGTGGACTGGCTGGACGAGGACCGCGCGGTGTACCTGGGAGAGGACCTGCTCTATCCCCGTGCGTGCTCGAACTGCATCCCGGACACCATCCCGGTCGGACGCGAGGGCGTGCTCGTGAACCTCGGCGGTGCGGCCCCCTCGTTCACCATCATCCCGGGCACCGAGAATGCGACCTCGCTCGCCGGGACGCCGGGGAGCGAGCAGCTCTACCTCACCCTGCCGCTCGACACGCGGGTCTTCCGCCTGCCGGTGACCGGCGGCGTGCCCGAAGTGGTCCACGACTTCGGCGCCCTGGGGGTGGTTCGCGACGTTGCGGTGGCGGCGGGGCGCCTCTATGCGATCGTCGGCGGGCGCGTGTTCGCCGCCGGCGACCCGATCCTCGGCACCTGGCAGGAGGACGCCGGCGGGATGCTCTATGTCCTCGACCTGGCCAGCGGCAGTGCCACGGAAGTGCCGATGGGGGGCGACCGCCTGCTCCGCCGGCCGTATCCCGACCCGACCGGCGGCACGGGCATCGCCGTGGAGGGCTACGCGCTCACCCTCATTCGCGACGACCTTGGCAACGTGGTCGACTCGCTGGTCTCCCGGGTCCCGGACCTCTGGCAGTACCAGCGGCCCGCGGGCCTCCCGGCCGCGAGGGGCCGGTGACCGCCCGGCGCCTCTTCCTGGCCGCCGCCTTCGGATTCGCGGCGGCGGGGCCGGCCCTGGCCCAGACTTCCGGCGCGATCGCGGGCCGGGTCACCGACCGCTCGACCGGGCTCCCGCTGGCCGAGGTCTCCGTGATCGTGGACCACGGCGTCCGGGGCGACGTGAGCGACACCGCCGGCCGCTATCGGGCCCGGGAGGTCCGGAGCGGGTGGCACCACCTCCGCGCCCAGCTCATCGGCTTCCGGCCGTTCGTCGCCGAGAGCGTGTTCGTGAGCGCGGGCCAGACGACGACGCTCGACATCGCCCTCTCCCCCGTGGCGGTCACCCTCGACTCGCTCGTGGTGGAGGCGCGAGTCGATCCCATCCTCGACCCGCTCGCCACCCGGAGCGAGCAGACCTACACGGCCGAGGAGATCCGCCGCCTCCCGATCAGCTCGGTGCAGGAGGCGATCGCCCTCTCCGCCGGCACCATCGAGGGGAGCTACCGGGGCGGGCGGGTGGGACAGGAGTCGTTCATCCTCGACGGACTCGGGATCAAGAACCAGCTCGATGCCTCCACCGGGGAGCTCGGGCTCCGGCTGCCCACCGACATCCTCACCGAGGCGTCGCTGGTCACCAACGGGTTCTCCGCGCGCTACGGCCAGGCGGTGTCGGGGATGATCAACGCGGTGACCCGCGACGGGGGCGAGCGCTGGGCCGGCGGGGTCCGGTACGAGACCGACCGGCCGTTCAGCGGCGCCGGCGACTTCGGCCTCGACCGGGTGGTGCTCATGGCCGACGGCCCGCTCCCCCTGGGCATCCGCGCCGTGGGCGTGCTGGACGCCACCGCGCGGCTCGACGCCGACCCGGTGAACGCGCCCCCGCCGCCCGACCCCCGGGATCCGCGGGCCGAGCAGGACTGGCTGCTGCCCCACAACGCGGGCGAACAGTACGACCTGGCGGCCAAGCTCACCATCCCGCTCGGCCTGCGCCACTCGATCCGCCTGTTCGGCCTGCGCTCGATCGCCCAGCGGCTGCTCTTCGACCAGACGTTCAAGTACGACACCGACCTCGCACCGGGTCAGCGGCTCACCGGCACGCTCCTGTCGGGCCACTACCAGTATGCGGCGGCCGTCGGCGCCAGCCTGCCGCTCGTGGCCGACCTCCGTCTCGGTTGGTTCGACCGCGAGTTCATGCGCGGCGAGCTGGTGGAGACTCCCGACGGCCGGTTCGGCGCCTTCACCGGCGAGCGCTACGCCTTCCTGGACGAGGACCTGGCCCGCCGCCAGGACACCGCAGCGGCCGCCGCCCCCCTCCCGGGCTACCGCGCCCCGCTCTACAGCGACCGCACCGTGTGGGGCGTGCCGGCGTTCTTCCTCGGCACCGGCTCACGCGGCGACCTGGGCTGGAGCCGGTTCAACGAGCTGCGGGCGCAGTTCGACGCGGCCCTCGGCACCGGCCGGACCACCGACCTGTACGTCGGGGGCGAGGTGATCGACCAGCGGGTCCGGACCTTCTCCCGGATCCAGGGCTGGGCGCCGGTGGGCGACACGGTCCCGCCCGCCACGGCGTCCGATTTCTCCCCGCTCACGATGGCCGCCTACGCCGAGGCGCAGGTCCGGGTGAACGACCTGGCGGTCACCGCCGGGATCCGCTACGACCAGTTCGATCCCGGCGCGGACCTGCCCGGGGCGCAGCTCGGCGCGCGGCGGCGGCTCAACCCCCGGGTCGGGGTGTCCACCGTGCTCCGCGGCGCCACCTTCGTGGCGAGTTACGGCCGGTTCAGCCAGTCGCCCGACTTCCAGTTCCTCGTGGACGGCTCCTTCGACGACACCACGCGCACCGGGCGCTTCCGGCGCGGCAACCCGAATCTCGGATTCGAGGATTCGCACCAGTTCGAGTTCAGCCTCCGGACCCGGCCCCGGCCCCTCGTCGCCCTCCGGCTCAACGCCTACTTCAAGCGGCTCGACGGCATGGTCTCCTCCACCCCGCTCGGCGTGGACCCGGACTCGTCGATCTTCGGCAATGGCGACTACGGCAACGTCCGCGGTGGTGAGGTCATCTTCGAGCGGGAGTTCCACCGCGGCTTCGGCGCCCGCGTCGCCTACACCCTGCAGTACGCCACGGCGTCGAGCTCCAGCGCCTACGTCACCACCCGGCTCCCGAAGATCGACCCGCTCACGGGCGACACGGTCTTTCCCGGCAAGGTGGACTTCCCCCTGGACTTCGACCAGCGGCACACCCTGATCGCCCTGGTCCAGGGCGAGACCCACGCCCTGTTCGGCCCGGCCCTCGGCGGGCTCCGGCCATTCGCCGGGCTCGAGGGCGCGGAGATCTTCCGCTACGGCTCCGGCCTTCCCTATTCGCGCACCGACGCCAGCGGCGATTCCCTGATCGGCCCGCCGAACGACTCCCGCCTGCCCTCCACCATGACGCTCGACGCCCTGCTCCGCCGGCCGTTCGCCCTGGGCCGCGCGCGGGCGAGCGTCTACCTCGACGTGCGCAACGTCTTCAACCGGGTGAACACGGTGGCGGTCCGGCGGGACACGGGTACGCCCAACCTGCCGGAGGACCGGATCGCGGAGGAGGCGGAGTTCGCGTACCAGGAGAACCCGGGCCCCATCCCCTACGAGTCGGCCCGGTACCGGCCGTGGGCCGATGCCAACGGGGACGGAGTGATCCAGGGTCGGGACGAGCTGTACCCGCTCTATCTCTCGGCCGCGCGGGACTTCTACCAGCCGTTGTTCGCCTACGGCACGCCGCGCCTGCTGCGGCTGGGAGTCGAAGTGGCGTTCTGAGCGGTGAGGACCGTGACCGGGGGGATCCCCCTCCCCCTCACGGCAGTTCGAGCACCCTTTCCACGCCGGGCCGGCCGTACCGCGCCCCGCCCACGGCGCAGGTGAGGTTGGGCGCGATCGCGAGGCCCTCCCGGCGCACGTGGGCGTGGCCCGAGAGCACCCGGAAGGTGACCTGCGGGTTCGCCTCCGCCACGGCCAGCAGCGCCAAGCCGAGCTGGCGCGCCACGTACCAGGGGGCGATCCACTCGCCGTCGGGGTGGCGGCCCTCCCCCGCGGAGAGCGGCCACGGCGGCACGTGGGTGGCCACGAGCACCGACGCGTGGGTCCGGGCGGCCGCGGCGACCTTGGGCACCAGCTCGGCTTCGGCGGCATCCGCGAGGGTCCGGGAGGCCGCCACGATCCCGGCGTGGTCGTCCGCCTCCGCGTACTCCCCCACCAGCTCCCAGTCCTGCATCCGGAACCTCGGTGCCTCCCACCGCCCCGCGCGGGCGTCGTACCATCCGTCGTGCCCGACCAGGGCCACTCCCGGAGCCAGGGTCACCGGTTCGGCCGTGGTGAGGTAGACCAGGCCGGCGGTCTCCTCGCCCAGCCGGTGAACGGCCGCCCGCACCGTCGCCACCGCGCTCCCCCAGAAGTCGTGGTTCCCCAGGATGAAGTAGACCGGCCGGTCCGCCATCCGCCGGTACGCCCGGAGCCACCGCAGCAGCGAGCTGCCGGTGGCGAAGTCGCCCGTGACCACCACCGCGTCCGGGTCGGCCTCCTGCAGCGCGGCGACGTGCGCCGTGAGGGCGGCGAGCGTCGCGTGGTCGAGATGGAGATCGGTGACCCAGGCGAGCCGGAAGGCCACGGCGAGCCGGGACGCGGCGCGTCAGCGGGTGCCGGCCGCGCGACGGGCGTCGCGCTCCCGCACCTCGGCCGCCTGCTCCGCCCTGGCCCAGCGGAAGAAGATCACCGACATCGCGAGCCAGAGGATGGGATCGCCCACCGCCTTCATCAGGAGCCCCGCGGTCCGCTGGTCCTCCAGCGCGGTGAGTCCGCCCACCCGGGGGGCGAGCTCGTAGAGCCCGTAGAGCGGCGCCCCGGAAAACGTCATGAACGCGGCCGGGATGGTCGGCACGATCGTGGCCGCGAAGAGGTACCCGATGGCGGGGAGGTCGCGGATCCGGCCCAGCTCCGGGCGCGGCGCGATCACCGGCCACCAGAGAGCGAGCCCGCCCGCCAACCAGGCCATGTCGATCGCGAACGAGCCGAGCTGCCAGGGACGCAGGGTGTCCACCACCCGCGGCAGGTGGGTGCCAAGCATGGTCGCGTAGAAGCACAGCAGCCCGGGGAGGGGGCGGGCGAGGAACCCGAGCACCGGGCCGATCCGGGGCCTCGCCCCCAGGGCTCGCCACGCCCAGGCCGGGACGCCGAGCAGCAGGAGGGGCGGCGCCACGAGCGCGTAGAGGATCCACTGCACGGTA
>JAICEH010000125.1 GCA_025924275.1 Gemmatimonadales bacterium
AGACCGGCAAGATGTGGACGTTCGACGTCCCGCCGCTCGAGTACTGGAAGGCCCGCTACGGCTTCACGCCGGACCAGGCGTGGCTCGACCACGCGCGGCTCGCGGCGGTGCGCTACGGCGGCGGCTGCTCCGCCTCCTTCGTGAGCCCCGAGGGCCTGGTGATGACGAACCACCACTGCGCCCGCGGCTGCATCGAATCGGCCACGCGGCCGGGGGAGGACTTCCTCGCCAACGGGTTCCTGGCCCCGACCCGGACCGAGGAGCGGCCCTGCCAGGGGCTCGTCCTCGATCAGCTCCAGGAGATCACCGACGTCACCCCGCGGGTGAACGGTGCGGTGCGGGCCGGTGCGACCGATGCCCAGGCGACGGAGGCCCGGCGCGAGGCGATCCGCGGCATCGAGAAGGAATGCGGGGGGGAGGTGGCGGACCGGTTCTGCCAGGTGGTCACCTTCTACCGCGGCGGCCAGTACAAGCTGTACCGCTTCCGCCGGTTCAACGACGTGCGCCTGGTCTTCGCCCCGGAGAGCCAGATCGCGTTCTTCGGCGGCGACCCGGACAACTTCACCTACCCGCGGCACGACCTCGACGTGAGCTTCGTGCGGGCCTACGTGGACGGCCGGCCCGCCGCCACGGAGCACTTCCGCTGGAGCGCCGCGGGGAGCCGCGAGGGCGAGCTGGTCTTCGTCATCGGCAACCCCGGCTCCACCGGCCGGCTCAACACGATGGCGCAGCTGGCCTACCTCAGGGACGTGCAGTATCCGGCGACGCTGGGAGGCTTCGCCCGCATGCTCGCGGCCTACGACGCGGTGGGCCGCGAGGATTCCGCCAAGGCGAGCTCGTTCCGGAACACGGTGTTCGGGCTGCAGAACTCGCAGAAGGCCATCACCGGCTACCGGAGCGGGCTGCTGGACTCCGCGATGATGGCGCGGAAGGCGGCGTGGGAGGCGGAGTTCCGCGCCAAGGTGCAGGCCGACCCGGCGCTCCGCCAGCAGTACGGCGACGCCTGGGGCGTGATCGAGGGCACCCGGCGCGAGGCCGCGCGCCTCGCCCCCGCCCAGCGCTATCACACCTACAACGCCTACGGGTCGCGGCTGCTCTCGCTCGCGGGCCTCACGGTCCGCTATCCCGCGGAGCGCGCGCTGCCCGACAGCGCGCGGCGCCCTCAGTTCCGCGACGCCAGCAAGGCGGCGCTCGAGCGGACGCTCTTCTCGGGCACCGCGCCCGACCCGGCGCTGGAGACCCGGCTCCTGGCCGGCTGGCTCGAGGCCATGGCCGCGGACCTGCCCCCGGCCGACCCGGTGCGCACCGCCGCGCTGGGGAGCCGGGCGCCGATGGAGGCGGCCCGGGCGCTGGTCGAGGGCACCCGGGTGGGTGACCCGGCCTTCCGCCGGCAGCTCGCCGAGGGTGGGGCGGCCGCGGTGCAGGCCTCCGACGACCCGCTGATCGCGCTGGCGCGCGTCATCGAGCCGCACGAGGCGCGGGTGCAGCGGGAGATGGCGGCGCTCAACGACCGCGAGGCCGAGGCGGACACCCGGATCGCCCGCGCACTGCTGGCGGTCTATGGCACCTCGGTGGCGCCCGACGCGACCTTCTCGCTCCGGATCACCGACGGGGAAGTGAAGCCGTACCCGGCCAACGGGACGCTCATCCAGCCCTACACCACCTTCCATGGACTGTACGACCGCTCGGCCGGCTGGGGCGGCAAGGCGCCGTGGCACCTCCCGGCGCGGTGGGTGGAGCGGCGGTCCGCCCTCGACCTCGCCACGCCGCTCAACGGCGTGTCCACCGCCGACATCATCGGCGGCAACTCGGGCAGCCCGGTGATCAACCGCAACCACGAGATCGTGGGCCTCATCTTCGACGGCAACATCGAGATGCTCCCCGGCCGGTTCCTCTTCACCGAGGCGGTGCCGCGCTCGGTGTGGGTGGACAGCCGCGGCCTGCTCGAGGCGCTCCGGAGCGTGTACCAGGCCTCGGCGCTCGTGGCGGAGCTCGCGCCGGGGCGCTGACCGGCGCGGGCGGTGTCCTGCATCACGGGCCCGGAGCCGGCGCGGCGGTATCCTGGGCCCGACCACCCCCTGAAGGAGGCGATGCCGATGCGTTCCCGACGGCCCTTCCTCCGCGCCGGCGCGCTCGCCGCGGCCGGCGGCGGGCTCGCCGTCCTGGCCTGCGCCACCAACCCCGCCACCGGCTCCAAGGAGTTCATGCTGGTGTCGGAGTCGCAGGAGATCGCGATGGGGCAGCAGACCTTCCAGGCGTCGATGCAGAACTACGGCGTGGTCCAGGACTCGGCGCTCCAGGCCTACGTCGCGGGCATCGGCCACCGGATGGCCGCCGTGTCGGAGCGACCCCAGCTCCCCTGGGCCTTCGCCGTGCTGGACGACCCGGTCATCAACGCCTTCGCCGCGCCGGGCGGCTTCGTGATGGTCACGCGCGGGCTCCTCACCCACATGGGCAACGAGGCCGAGCTGGCCAGCGTGCTGGGGCACGAGATCGGGCACGTGACCGCCCGGCACACCGCGCAGGCCATCACCCGGCAGCAGGTCGCCCAGGTGGGCCTGGTCGGGGCCTCCATCGTCAAGCCGGAGCTCGCCGGGGTGATCCAGGCGGCCGGGCAGGGGCTCGGCCTGCTGTTCATGAAGTTCGGCCGGGACCAGGAATCCCAGTCCGACATGCTCGGGTTCCGCTACATGATGCGGACGAACTACGACCCGCGCGAAGCGGACAACGTCTTCGAGACCTTCTCCCGGATGGAGGCGATGTCGGGCGGCGACCGGCTCCCCGACTGGCAATCCACCCACCCGGCGCCCGAGGACCGGGTGGCCAAGGCACGCGCACGCCTCGACACGGTGACCGCGGACCTGTCGTCGTTCACGGTCAACCGCGACGGCTTCCTCCGGCGGATCGAGGGGCTCGAGTTCGGCCCGAACCCGCGGCAGGGCTACTTCGAGGGGAACCGGCTCTACCACCCGGAGATGGCGTTCCAGGTGGACTTCCCCGACGGCTGGAAGCGGCAGAACACCGCCGTGGCCGTGCTGGCGGCCCCGCCCAAGGGAGACGCGATCCTCCAGCTCACGCTTGCCAAGGGCACGCCGGAGGAGGCGGCCCGGGCCTTCTTCGGCCAGGAGGGCGTCCAGGGGGAGCCCCGGCGCAGCACCGTGAACGGGCTGCAGGCCTACGGGGGGGACTTCCAGGCCCAGACCCAGGACGGCACGCTGTCGGGATCGGTGGTGTTCCTGGCCCACAAGGGGCAGACCTTCCGCTTCGCGGGCTTCGGCGCCGCGCAGGCGGTGTCGGCCTACGCCGAGCAGCTCCGGGCGACGCTCCGGAGCTTCCGCCCGGTGACCGACCGCGCGGTGCTCGACAAGCAGCCGAACCGGCTCCGGCTGCAGAAGGTGCCATCGCAGATGACGCTGCAGGAATTCCACCGGCGCTACCCCTCGGTGATCCCGGTGGAGCAGGTCGCGCTGATCAACGGGCTCGACGGTCCGGCCAGCGTGATCTCGGCGGGCGAGACCGTCAAGCGGGTGGTGAGCCGCTAGGCGCGACGGAGTGCCAGCCCGGGACGGTGGAACGGCGGGTTGCGAGGCCGGCGCGGACGCAACCCGCCGTCCCGCCGTCCTGCCGCCGGCGGCCACCCCGGTCCCGGATCCCGTCCCCTCCGGGGTCCCGCCCAAGCCGCGCTTCCGGTTCGGCGCCCTCCGCCACCGGAACTTCCGGATCTTCCTCGGCGGGCAGTTCCTCTCCCTGATCGGCACCTGGATGCAGAGCGTGGCGCAGGGGTGGCTGGTGCTGCAGCTCACCGACTCGCCGTTCCAGGTCGGCCTGGTCACGACGCTGTCCTCCCTCCCGGTGCTCCTCTTCACCCTGCCCGGCGGCGTGGTGGCGGACCGGATGGACAAGCGGCGCCTCATCTTCCTCCTCCAGGCCGGGATGCTGGGCGAGGCCCTCATGCTCGGGACGCTCACCGCCACGGGCCGCGTGACCGTGGGCTGGGTGATGGCCCTCGCGTTCGCCTACGGGCTGCTGACCGCCTTCGAGGTGCCCGCCCGGCAGTCGTTCGTGGTGGAGCTCGTGGGCAAGCAGGACCTGCCCAGCGCGATCGCGCTCAACTCCACGGCCTTCAACCTGACCCGCGTGCTCGGGCCGTCGGTGGCGGGCGCGCTCATCGCGACCGTCGGGATCGCCGCCTGCTTCTTCGTGAACGCGGCGAGCTACGTGGCGGTCCTGGCCGGCCTGGCGCTGCTCCGGCTGCCGCCGCGCGAGCCCGGGGGCGTCGGGGCCAGCCCGTGGGAGGCCCTGGCCGAGGGGATCCGGTACGTCCGGGACACCCCGTGGCCCCGGGCGCTCATCCTCGTCACCGCCACGTTCAGCGTGTTCGGGTATGCCAGCCTGCCGATGCTGCCGGTGTTCGCCCGCGATGCCCTCGCCACCGGCGCGGGGGGCTACGGCCTCCTGGTGGCCTCGGTCGGCGTCGGTGCCGCCGCGGGCGCGCTCGCCCTCGCCGGGCCCGGGAGCCGGGTGGAGCGCCGCCCGCTCCTCTTCGCCGGGGGCGTCCTGTTCGGGATCTTCCTGATCGGCGCGGCGGCGACCCGATCCTACTGGCTCGCCGCCCTCCTGCTCGGCCTCACCGGCCTGGCGATGATCCTCACCAACGTGAGCGTGAACACCGTGCTCCAGATGGAGGCCCCGGACGACCTCCGCGGGCGGGTGATGGGGTTCTACTCGTTCGTCGCCCTGGGCATGGCGCCATTCGGTGCCCTGCAGATGGGATGGCTGGCCGATCACCTCGGCATCCGCACCGCCTACGCAGTCGGCGGCGCGGCGTGCCTGGGGACGTCCCTGTTCATCGCGTGGCGCATGCGCCGGGTGCCGCACCCGCGGCGGAAGGAGGCAGCGTGATCATCACGGTCTCGAGGCAGTATGCTGCCGGAGGGAGCGCCGTCGCCCGGCTGGTCGCCGAGGCGCTGGGCTGGACCCTGGTGGACAACGAGTTCGTGGACGCGGTGGCGGCTCGCGCGGGCCTGCCGCGGGAGGAGGTGGCGGAGCGGGAGGAACGGGTGCCGGGATTCGTCGAGCGCCTGGCGGCCACGCTGGCGCGCTCCTCCCCCGAGCTGGTCGGACTCACCGAGCCGGACGCGGCCGTGCCGCCTGAGCTGCGCCTGGTCCGGGTCACCGAGTCGGTGGTGAACGACCTTGCCGCGCGGGGCCGCGTCGTGATGGTGGGCCGGGCCACCCCGGCGGTGCTGTCGCGGGAGGGCGCGGCGATCCACGTGAAGATCGTGGCCCCCCCCGCCGCCCGCGTCGCCCGCGCCATCGAGCGCCTCGGCTGCGACCCGAAGCTGGCGGCCCGGCGGGTGCAGGAGGTGGACGGCCAGCGGCAGCGCTACCACCGGGAGTACTACGACCGGGACTGGAACGATCCCGCGAACTACCACATGGTCCTGAACACCTCGGCCCTGGGGCTGGAGGGTGCCGCGGACGTCGTGCTGGGCCGGGCGCGGGCCCTGGGGTGGGGGCAGGCGCGCGCGCCGGAGTGAGGAGGATGGCCCGGGCTGGCGCGCCCCCGGGCCGCTTCGGTCCCTATTCGGCCCCGTGCGGTCCGGAATCGAATGTGACCCACGTCACCGAACCGGACGATCACACTTGACAGTATTCGCGCGCACTTTACCTTGACGCGCGCATGCGAACCGGGGGGGCCGGTTCGCGGTGCGCCACGTCCCCACACATCCGCGACCAGCGGAGAGGACATCATGCGGAAGGTTCTGGCGGTTGCGGTGCTCGTGCTCGCTGCGGCGTGCGCGAAGTCCGAGGAGCAGGCCGAGGGTACCGGCGAGATGATCGAGCAGCGCGTGGAGGCCGCGGCCGACACCATGGCTGCCGCCGCGGGGCAGATGATCGACAGCGCGGCTGCCGCCGCCTCGCAGATGGCGGACAGCGCCGCCGCGAAGATGACCGACAGCGCCACCCAGTAGTCCCCAGGCCTTCCGCCTGCAGTCGCGGCCCCCGTCCTCCGACCGGGGCCGCGGCGCGTTCAGGCCGCGGGAAACGGCAGCTCGGTCACCCGCGCCGGGACTCCGCCCCCCAGCACCTGGCTGCCCGCCGGAACCTCGCGCCGTACCGGGGCCAGTCCGAGCGTCCGCCCGGGCAGGACCAGGAGGGAGCGGAGCCGGCCCACCACCTTCCCGTCCTGCACGAGCTCGTCGCCGGCCGGGACCCCGCCGCCCCAGTCCAGCCCGCGCAACACCCGGTTGGCGTGCCCGCGGACGTGGAGCCGC
>JAICEH010000126.1 GCA_025924275.1 Gemmatimonadales bacterium
CGCCCGGGACCGTGCGGGTGCGGCCCTCGCAGAGCGGGCACTTGCGGCATCCGGCCACCGCCTGGGCCACCGCCTCGAGCGACGCCAGCCCGGCCACCTCGTCCACCAGCCCCCATCCGGGCGGCTCGTAGGCGACGCCGTCGCCCGGGACCGGCGGGAGGTCCTTCAACCAGCGGGGCGCCTCGCCGCCCCGGGCGGGCGGCCGCTCTCCAGGTGGCGCCGCGGCGGCTGCCGCGGGCTGGCCCTGGCCGCCCGGCGCCTCCCGACCCGTGACCCGCAACTCGCGATTCGTGAGGATCACCTCGCGCCCCCCGAGCGCGACCTGCTGGCGGAGCCACCGCTCGAAGGCATCAGCCAAGGCGCACCTCCACGGCGTCGAGGATCGCCTCCGCCACCGCGCGCTTGTCGAGGAGCGGGAGGGCGCGCTCGCCCCCGTCGCGGTCGATGAGGGTCACCCGGTTGGTCTCGTGCTCGAAGCCCGCGCCGGGTTCGAGCGCGTCGTTCACGACCACGAGGTCCAGGTCCTTCCGCTCGAGCTTCGCCCGGCCCTTGGCCACGGCATCGCCGGTCTCGAGCGCGAAGCCGACGACGACCGCCCCCACAGGCCGGACCGCCCGGGTGCCGGCGAGAATGTCCGCGGTCGGCTCGAGGGTCACCTGAAGCGCGCCCGCCTGCCGGGACCGCTTCCGGTCCGGCGGGGCGGCCGGGCGGTAGTCGGCGGGGGCGGCGGCCATCACCAGGACGTCCGCCGCCGGCAGGGCCTCGCGCACCGCGGCTTCGAGTTCCACCGTGGTCTCCACCCGACGGACCGCCACCCCCACCGGATCGGGCAGCGTGCCGGGGCCGGCCAGGAGCAGGACCTCGGCCCCCCGCGCCCAGGCCGCCTCGGCCAGGCGGTACCCCATCCGCCCGCTCGAGCGGTTGGTGACCACGCGCACCGGGTCCAGCGGCTCCCGGGTGGCGCCCGCGGTCACCACGACCCTCCGTCCGGAGAGCCGGCCGGCACCGTGCAGAAGGCGCTCCGCGTGGGCGAGGATCACCTCGGGCTCGCTCATCCGCCCCGGCCGCTCGCTCGGGCCTTCGGCCAGCGGGCCAACCTCGGGCCCCACCAGGTGCAGGCCGCGGCGCCGGAGCGTCGCGAGGTTCTCCTGCGTGGCAGGGTGGGCGAACATCGCGTCGTTCATCGCGGGGGCCAGGAGGACGGGCCCGGTCCGGGCCAGCAGCATCGCGGCCAGGAGGTCGTCGGCGAGGCCGAGGGCGGCGCGCGCCAGGAAGTCAGCGGTCGCGGGGGCCACGACGAGGAGGTCGGCGTCGGCGGGGAGCCGGACGTGGTCCAGCGCCGTCCCGGGGGTCCAGAGGGAAGTGAGTACCGGCCGGCCGGTGAGAGCCTCGAACGTGACCGGCCGGACGAACTCCGCGGCGGCGCGCGTGAGGACGACGTCCACGCGGGCGCCGGCCTCGGCGAGCCGCCGGGCGAGGGTGCAGCTCTTGTAGCTGGCGATCCCGCCCGACACGCCGAGAAGGACGTGCCGGCCGGCGAGCCTCACGCTTCGGCGCGGCGCCGCCGGACGAGCCGGTACGAAAGCTCGCCATCGGTCAGCTCCTCCAGCGCCACGGTCGTCAGCTTCTCGCCTTCGGCCGCCTCGGGGGCGTGCGGGAGCTCGTTCACGTACCGGGCGAACTTGGCTGCCACGAGCACGCCGAGGTACTTGTTGCCGGCCTGCTCGGCCACGTCCACCGGGGTGTAGATCTTCATCGGGCCCTCACTCCTTCGGAAGCGGGACGGTACCGCCGAACTGTGCCGCGGCGAGCAGGACATCCCGCCGCAGGTCGAGCACGCGGGCCGGCAGGTCGGGCTGCCGGCGGGTGCGACGCGTCTCCGCGTCGATGATCGCGGCCACCTGCTCGACTGCAAAGACCAGGTCGTCGTTCACGACCGTGTAATCGTACTCCACCGCCGCCCGGAGCTCCTCGGCAGCCTGCTCCAGGCGGCGCCGGAGGGCGTCGGGTGCTTCGGTGCCCCGGTGGCGCAGGCGCTCCACCAGCACCTCGCCCGAGGGCGGGAGGATGAACACCTGCACCGCCGCGGGGAACCGCTCGCGCACCTGGCGCGCGCCCGCCACCTCGATATCGAGCACCGCGTGGCGGCCGCCGGCGAGGATGCGCTCGACTTCGGCCCGGAGCGTCCCGTAGCGGTGGCCGGCGTACTCCGCCCACTCGAGGAACTCCCCCGCCGCCACCCGCCGCTCGAACTCCGCGGATTCCAGGAAGTGGTAGGCCACCCCGTCGGCCTCCCCCGCCCTCGGCGGACGCGTCGTCGCGGACACCGAGTAGGCCAGGTCCTCCCTCCCCTGCAGCAGCTGCCGCGCGATCGTGCTCTTGCCGCCACCGGAGGGCGATGAGAGCACCAGGAGGAACGGCGTCACTCCAGGTTCTCCAGCTGCTCGCGGAACTTCTCCAGCTCGCCCTTGAGGGCGATGACCTCCTGGGTGATCACCGGGTCGTTCGCCTTGGAGCCGATGGTGTTGACCTCCCGTCCCAGTTCCTGGGCCAGGAAGCCGAGCTGCTTGCCCACCGGCCGGTCGGCGGCCAGGGCCTCGCGACAGGCCCGCACGTGGGCGCCGAAGCGCACCAGCTCCTCGGTGATGTCCAGCCGGTCCGCGAGGAGCGCCAGCTCGAGCTCGAGCCGCTCCTCGTTGGCCCCGCGGCCGTCGAGCAGGTCCCGCACCGCCGCCCGGAGCCGGTCCCGCTCGCGGCCGAGCCGGCGCGGCGCCTGGGCGGCGATGGTCTCTGCCGCCCGCTCCATGAGGTCGAGCCGGTGCCGGACCTCCGCCACGAGGGCCTCGCCCTCGCGCCGCCGTGCGGCGCGGCACTCGGTGACGGCGGCCACCACCACCGGCTCGACGTCGGCCCACGCCACCTGGGAGGCGCCCCCGGCGGGGGCCACCAGCACGTCCGGCTGCCGGGCCACCAGCGCCAGGTCGATCTCCCCGGCAAGGCCGAGCGTGGCCTGCAGCTCCCGGAAGGTCGCCACCACCGCCCGGGCCCGGTCGAGGTTGAGCGAGACGCCCGCGCCCGAGGCGGGTGGCTCGATCCAGCGCACCGCCACCGCGAGGTGTCCGCGGTCGAAGTCCTGCCGCAGGAGGTCCCGGAGTGGCCCCTCCAACGCCCCCAACTCGGCCGGAAGCCGGGCGGAGAGGTTGAAGAACCGGTGGTTCACCGTCCGGATCTCGACCTGCAGGCGACCGCCCGCCACCGGCCCCTCGCCCACCCCGAAGCCGGTCATGCTGTACGGCACGCGTCTGCTCCGGGTGGCCTAGAACCTTCAATCTTAATGGGATCGGAGGGTTTGGGCCACCGGGCCCCGGTGGTCAGTTCAGGAACTCCCAGCGGACGCCGAATGTCGTCCCGTAGGTCGGGTAGGTGCCGCCGGGGATGGTCTCGATGGAGCTGCCCAGGAGGTTGGTCCGATGGTAGTAGGCCAGGAACCGCCCGAGGGCGATCTCCAGGCTGAGCCGGGTGAGGGAGTTCGAGCCGATGAGGACGGGAGTGCCGTCCGCCCGGTGGCCCAGCACGCCGTCGTCCCAGGCCTCCCCCGCCAGCTGGAGCTTGAGGTCGAGGAGACCGCTGGGGAACTGCCGCAGGAAGCGGCTCCGCACGGTCACCGCACCCAGCCCGTGGAACGGTGGCCGGCCCTCGGGTGCGTCGCCGGTGGGCGCCTCGAAGTGCCCATCGAGGGTGAGCCAGGGGGCGGGGCGAAAGTGCGCCTCGCCGGTCACCCACGTGGCGGCGAGCGGCGCGATCGAGTCCACCGCGGGGAACGGCGCGTACCCCGGGAGCCGGACCGCGTCCAGCCGTGCCAGGCCCGCCTCGAGCGTCACCCAGCTCCGTTGCCACCCGAGGTAGCCCGCCAGGTCGACGACCGATTCCGCCCGGGAGTCGTCCAGTGCCGGTGCGAACACGATCGACCCGGTCCGCAGCTCGGCCCGCCCGGAGAACCCCGCGGGCAGGAGTGCGCCCACCTGACCCGACAACCACGAGCTGGAGCGGTCGCCCCGGTGGCGCTGCCAGACGGCCTCGCCCTGGAGCGTGAGCGGGCCCGCCGCCCATCCGGCGCGCCCGCGGAGGTCAGCGGAGGTCCAGCCGGACCGGACCAGGGCCGACCCGCCCAGCAGCAGGCGGGGGGAGCGATGCTCGACGGTGAGCCCGCCCTGGCTGTGCCCCTGGTCCAGGGACTCGTCGCTCCAGGTGGATCGGGCCAGCAGCAGGTCCACTCTCGTGGCCCGGGGCGCGGCTCCGCGAGTCAGGAAGGCCCGGAGCTGGTAGTCGCGCCGGCTGCCGTCGAGCGGGCGCGTGAGGGTGTCGGTTCCCGAGAGCAGGGCATCCCGCTGCGGGTCCGCGCCGACCACCTGCAGGACAACCCCGCGGTCCGGACGGGGCACCCAGGAGAGCTGCCCCCAGAACTGGGCGTGCTGGTAGCCGGCCGGCTGTCCCGGATCCGGCACGTCGAACACCTCGGCGCCGAGGCCGAATCCCAGGCCACCCTTCCCGCGGCGGGTGATGAGGCCCTCGTAGCGTGCGAAATCGCGGTCCCCGGTGGAGACGCCGATGCGGGAGAGCGGGGCCGCCAGGTCGTGCCGGCGGGTGAAGAGGTGGATGCGGAGGCCACCCGGTACCCGCTCCACGTCCACCCGTTCGAGGTAGCTGAGCCCCACCGTGGCCGGGTCCACCGCCGTGGAGTCGGGGCCCAGCGGTTCGTAAGGGAGGCCGTCGAGGAAGTACTCCACCGCGGCCGGGCCGCGGCCGAGGTAGTTGGGCTGTTCCGGGCGCCCGACCCAGCCGCCGCGGACCACGAAGACCCCGGGCACCCGCAGCAGGAGCTCCCCCAGGGTCTCCGCGGAGCTCCAGTCGAGGGAGTCGCGGGTCCAGCGGTAGATGGTCCCCGGGACGCGCGGGCCCTCCCCACCGAGGAACGGCAGGCCGGGCACCCCCTCCCGTGCGGCCGCCTGGGAGGCGAGGATGCGTTCGGTGGCATCGAGGGTGTCCGCGGCGACCGAATCGGCGGCCACGCTGTCCGGTACCTGGGCCGCGAGCGGGGTCGCCAGGGCGGAGAGGACCAGGAGCGCCGGGAAGCGCCGGCGCACGCTACCGGGTGCGGCGGAGCTGGAACGTGCTCTGGAGCCGCACCCCGACGCCGGTGGGCCCGCGCACCCCGTCCGGCTCCTCGCTCCCGGTGTATGCGGTACCGGCGATGTCCAGGTGGGCCCAGGGGAAGCCGTCCACGAACTCCCGGAGGAACCACCCGGCGGTGATGCTCCCGGCCCAGCGGCCCCCGGAGTTCTTGACGTCCGCCACGTCCGACTTGATGAGCTCGCGGTACTCATCCCAGAGCGGGAGGGGCCAGACGCGCTCGCCGGCCTCCTCGCCCGCGGCGGTGAGGTCGGCCATCAACTTGGGATCGGTCCCCAGGAGCCCGGTGGCGGTGTGGCCCAGCGCCACCACGATCGCCCCGGTCAGGGTGGCGATGTCCACCACGCAGGCAGGCTGGTACCGCCGCGCGTAGGACAGGGCGTCCGCCAGCAGGAGCCGCCCTTCGGCGTCGGTGTTCACCACCTCGATCGTCTTGCCGAGGTGGCTCCGGACGACGTCGCCCGGCTTGTAGGCGCTGCCGGAGGGCATGTTTTCCGCCGACGGGAGGAGCCCGACCACGCGGAGCTTCGGGCGGAGGCGGCCCAGCATCTCGAACGCCCCGAGGACCGCCGCGGCCCCCGACATGTCGAACTTCATCTCCTCCATCTTGTCCGCCGGCTTGATGGAGATGCCCCCCGTGTCGAAGGTGACCCCCTTCCCCACCAGGACCACCGGCTTGCCGCGGGCCCCGTCGTACTCGATCGCGATGAACCGGGATTCGTTGACGCTGCCCTGCCCCACGGCGAGGAGCGCGTGCATTCCCTCCTTCTCCATCGCCTTCCGGTCGAGCACGGTGATCCGGAACCCGTAGCGCTCGGCCAGGGCACGGGCGTGATCGGCGAGCACCCGCGGAACCAGCAGGTTGCCCGGGAGGACCTGGAGGTCCCGGGTGAAGGCCTGGCCCGCGGCCACCGCCGCGCCGACCTCGAGGCCGCGCCGGAAGGCGCGGGTCGGCCGCGCGCGCGCCACGATCAGGGCGGCGAGCGGCGGCTTGGGTTCCTTCGGGGGCTCCTTGAGTTCGCGGTAGTGCCAGGCGCCGTAGCCGAGGCCCTCGGCGATGGC
>JAICEH010000127.1 GCA_025924275.1 Gemmatimonadales bacterium
CGGCGAGCGCTCGACGCGTCTCGTATGTCAGCGCCATTACCACCCGGTGAATTAATTCGTGGGTTCTCGGGTTCGCAAGCGAGCAACCGTCGGCATGTACCTTCGGGTCACGCGATCACAGGACCGATCATGTAGGGCTGCCGGCGTAATTGTCGATCTGCGCCCGCTGGAGCGACCCTGAAAAGTCGATGTAGCCGACCTTCGTCTCGGAATAGAACTCGTACACCTCCCACCCGCCCTCGCGGTGGCCGTTCCCGGTCTGCTTGACGCCCCCGAAGGGGAGGTGCGCCTCGGCCCCGATGGTCGGCGCGTTGACGTAGGTGATCCCGTTGTCCAGCTCCTGGTACGCCCGGAAGGCCAAGTTGACGTTCCGGGTGTAGAGCGCGCTGGAGAGGCCGTACCGGACCCCGTTGTTCACCCGCACCGCCTCGTCGAAGCTCCCCACCCGGAGCACGGCGAGCACCGGGCCGAAGATCTCCTCCTGGGCGATCCGCATGGAGGGCTTGACCCCGGCGAGGATGGTGGGCCGGTAGAACCAGCCCCGCTTCGTGCGCTGCCCGGTGGGCCTCCGGCCGCCCAGGACCAGCTCGGCGCCCTCCTCCTGCCCGATCTCCACGTACCGCTCGACCTTCTCCCGACTCGCCTCGTGGATCAGCGGGCCCACGTCGGTCGAGGGGTCCAGCCCGGGGCCCAGCCGGAGCGACCCGGCCGCCTCCGCCACCATCCGGACGAACCGGTCGTGCACCTTCCGGTGGACGATGAGCCGGCTGGTGGCGGTGCAGCGCTGCCCGGTGGTGCCGAAGGCCCCCCAGAGGACCCCGTCCAGCGCCAGGTCGAGGTCGGCGTCGTCCATCACGATCATCGCGTTCTTTCCGCCCATCTCGAGCGAGAGCCGCTTGTGCATCCGGCCGCAGGTCTCGCCGATCCGGCTCCCGGTGTCGGTGGAACCGGTGAACGAGATGAGCGGCACGTCCGGGTGGTCCACCAGGGCCTTCCCTGCCTCGGCCCCTCCGTGGACCAGCTGGATCACCTCGGGCGGGAGGCCCGCCTCCAGCAGGATCTCCACCAGCCGGTGCACCGTGTGCGGCACGTCCTCGGAGGGCTTGATGATGACCGCGTTCCCGCACACCAGCGCCGGGAACATCTTCCAGGTCGGGATCGCGAGCGGGAAGTTGAACGGGGTGATGAGCCCGGCCACCCCGATCGGCCGCCGGTAGCTCATCGCCCACTTGGAGCGGAGCTCGGACGGCACCACGTGGCCGAAGAGCTGCCGGCCCTGGGTGGCGGCGTAGTAGGCGGTGTCGATCCCCTCCTGCACGTCGCCCCGGGTCTCGGCGGGCACCTTGCCCATCTCCCGCGTCATCGAGCGGGCGAGGTCCTCCTTGTGCCGGACCAGGAGGTCGCCCACCCGGCGGAGTACGTCGCCCCGGGCCGGCGCCGGTACCGCGCGCCACAGCTCGAAGCCCCGCCGGGCCGACCGGACCGCCGCGGCGACGTCCCGCGCCCCGGACTCGGGGAACCGCCCGATCAGGTCGGAGGTGTCGGCCGGGTTCCGGTTCTCGAAGGTCCGGCCGGTGGAGGAATCGACCCACTCGCCGGCGATGAAGTTCCTGTATGTCTTGGCCATGTGTCCGTCAGGAGGAGGGACCGGTCGTCATCCGCACATCCAGGGCAGATCCACCTTCGCGTAGCCGACCCGCGGGGCGACTTCCAGCGCGACGAGCGTGAGGCCCGCCAGGATCACGCCGAGGCTGATCAGGTGTGCCCCTGCCGAGCGCCGGCGCCAGCTCGACACCGCGCTCCAGAGCCCCGCGAGCACCACCATGGCGGCCGCGCCGAGGTAGAGCACCGCGCCGAGGCCGCAGCGATGGGCGTAGGGCCATTGGGTCATCGCCACCGCGAGGAGGACGCCGAGGCCGGCCTTGGCCCACGAGCGCCAGGCGCCGCCCCGGGTCGGAACGACGGCAGGACGGGAAGTCGGAAGGGCCGGGGCCGACGTTCCGTCTTTCCGTCCTCCCGTCTTGGGTGGCGCGGGGAGGGCGGGCGGCCCCGTCTCCATGATCCGGTCGATGTCCGCCAGTTCCTTGTCCCAATCCCTCGGCTTCTCGGCCATCAGTTCCCCCGGGTCAGGCCGTACTTCTCGATCTTCTTGTACAGGTTCGAGCGCGGCATCTCGAGCGCCCGCGCCGTCTCCGACACGTTCCACTCGTGCTCCCGGAGCTTGGCCTCGAGGAAGGCCCGCTCGGCTTCCTGCTTGAAGGTCTCGAAGGTGGGTGAGTGCATGAAGCCGGGGTTGGCGGCACCTGCGGCCGCCGGGGCCGGAACACCGGGAGCGGGCGCATGCGCCGCGGCCGTCATCCCGGCCCCGCCGGGGAGGAGCCGCTCGATGTCGGCGGCCGTGACCGACCGGCCCGGCGCCAGGATGAGCGCCCGCTCCACCACGTTCCGCAGTTCGCGCACGTTGCCCGGCCAGCCGTGCCGCTGGAGCCGCGCGATCGCGTCGGCGTCGAACGGCCGGGCGGCGACGCCGGCGCCCTTCGCCAGCAGGGTCGTGAAGTGGCGCACCAGCCCGGGCACGTCTTCCAGGCGCTCGCGGAGCGGCGGCACCGCGATCTCCACCACGTTCAGCCGGTAGAGGAGGTCCTCCCGGAAGCGATTGGCGGCGATCTCCGCCCGCAGGTCCTTGTTGGTGGCCGCCACGACCCGCACGTCCACCTCGATGTTCCGGGCGCCACCGATCCGCGTCACCACGCCCTCCTGGAGCGCGCGCAGCACCTTGGCCTGCGCGCTGGGCGCCATGTCGCCGATCTCGTCCAGGAAGAGGGTGCCGCCGTCGGCCTGCTCGAACTTCCCCGCCCGGTCGGCGAACGCCCCGGTGAACGATCCCTTCATGTGGCCGAAGAGCTCGCTCTCGATCAGCTCGGCCGGGATCGCGGCGCAGTTCACCTCGACGTACGGGCCGGCCTTCCGCGCGCTCGCATCGTGGATGGCCCGCGCCACCAGCTCCTTGCCGGTGCCGTTCTCCCCGGTGATGAGCACCCGGGCCGCAGTCGGGCCCACCTTGGTGATGAGCGCCTTCACCCCGCCCAGCGCGGCCGAGTCGCCCACCAGGGCGTGCTGGGGCGCCGCCTGGGCGCGGAGCCGCTCGTTCTCGCCCGCGAGCTGGCGGTGGGCCACCGCGTTCCGGACGGTGAGCAGGAGCCGGTCGGTGTCGAGGGGCTTCTCCAGGAAGTCGAACGCGCCCCGCTGGGTGGCCTCGACGGCGGTCTGGATGGTGCCGTGCCCGGAGATCATGACCACCGTGGTGGCCGTGTCCTCCTCCTTCAAGCGCGTGAGGGTGTCGAGCCCGTCGAGGCCTGCCATCTTCACGTCGAGGATCACCACGTGGGGCCGGAACTCGGGATGGAGGGTGAGCCCCTCGCCCCCCGAGGCGGCGGCCCGCACCTCGTAGCCCTCGTATTCCAGCACCTGGCGCAGCGCCTCCCGGATGCCGGGCTCGTCGTCCACGATGAGGATGCGGTGCTTCACGTCGTCACTCCGTGGCCGCCGTGTGCGGCCGCCCGTAGAGAACCAGCACGCCCGGCCGCACCGCCAGGCCGCCCACGCCGTCGGGAATCCGCACCGGGAGCCCGGCCGACCGGGAGCCGGGAATCGCCGCCTCGAGGAACCGGTGGACGATCGCGAGGGGCAGCGAGAGGTCGCCCACCTTGACCCGCTCCACCTGCCAGCCGGCCCGCCCCTCGCGCCGGAATCGGAGTGGCCCGCGGAGCAGCACCGGCTGCCGATCGCCGACCAGCCCGCCCAGCGGGCCCAGGAGGTCGCGCGGGATCCAGTCGGTGTCCATCACCCCGCGGAGCGCCAGCTCGTCATCGCCCAGCTCGACCTCCATCGAGTCGAGGGTGCCCACCCGGGTGTCCGCCATGGCGTCGGCCACGAGGCTCGCCGCCTCGCCCGGCGTGAGCAGCACCGAGTCGGCCCGCCAGCCGTTCAGCGAATCCACCTTGTCCCGGGCCCGCGCGAGCCCCGCCTCCGAGGGACGGCCGGTGCGGACCGCCTCCTCCGCCCCGCCCTTCCGGCCCAGCAGCTCGCCGATCCGGTCCCGCTCCTGCCAGGCCACCACCGCCGCGGCCCCGATCGCGACCAGCGCCACCGCGCAGCCGGCCTTGCCCAGGCAGCTCACGCCGCGGACGCGAGCGGAAAGGCGGCGCGCGCCGCGTAGCGCGGGCCGCCCGGGCCGAGCACGCTCTCGAAGAGCACCAGGCGATCGGCGAGGAACGGCAGTCCGACCTCGATCTCCGCCAGGTGCTCGGCGGCCCCGGCCGGCAGGGTCGCTCCGTCGCGCACGCGCCCGAGAGTCAGGTGCGGCCGGAAGGGCCGCCCCTCCGGCTCGATCCCCGCGGCGCGGCCGGCGCGCTCCACCCGGTCGTGCAGCAGCTCGAGCGCGGGCGGCGCCTCGACGTCCACCCAGAGCACCCGTGCCCGCCGCTCGGGCGCATTGGCGCCAAGGGACGCCAGGTGCAGGTCGAGCGCCGGGGTGCCGCGTGCGGCCTCCGCCAGGCCCGCCCCGATCCCCGCCACCTCCGCCTCCTCGCGCTGCCCATAGAACTTGACCGTGAGGTGCCAGAGCTCCGGCGCTACCCAGCGGACCGGCCACTCGTTGCTCCGCAGCGTCGCCGTCAGCCGGGCGAGGGCGGTGCGGGTCGCCTCGTCCATCGGGAGCCCCGCGAAGAGCCGGACGCTCATCCAGCGCGGCCGGCCAGCGTGAGGAGCCCGCCCCGGCGATAGCCCACGGGGTCGAGCTCGGCGTCGGCGAAGCCCAGCTCACCCAGGCGGGCGCGGATCGCCTCCCATCGCGTCGCCGCGAGCGGCAGCTCGGCCGGGCTCACCTCGACCCGCGCGAGCACGCCGTGATGCCGCACCCGAAGGTCCCCCCTGAAGCCCAGCGCCCGGAGGTGCTCCTCCGCCTGTTCCACCTGGCGGAGCCGTTCCGGCGTCACCTCGAGGCCGTACCGGATCCGGCTCGAGAGGCAGGGTGCGGCCGGGGCGTCCCAGATCGGGATGTCGAGCTCCCGGGCGGCGGCGCGGACCATCGCCTTGGTCCAGCCCAGCTCGGCGAGCGGCGACCTCACCGCGGCCGACTGGCCTGCGGCGAACCCCGGACGATGCTCCCCGAGGTCGTCGGCATTCGTGCCGTCGAGGATCGCGTCGAAGCCGCGTTCAGCCGCCACGCGCCCGAGCACCCGCCACAGTTCGCTCTTGCAGAAGAAGCAGCGGTTGACCGGGTTCGCCCGGTACGCCGGGTCGTCCAGCTCCGCTGTGTCCACCTCGAGCAGGGGCACGTCGAACCGGCGCGCCAGCGCGCGCGCCGAACGCCACTGGGCCTCCGGGTACGAGGCACTCCGCCCGATGACCGCGAGGAACGAGTCCGGTCCCAGCGCTCTGCGGCCAGCGACGGCGAGGAGCGCCGAATCGACGCCGCCGGAGTAGCCCAGCAGCGCGCGGCCGAGGCGGGCCAGGTGGGCCTGGAGGCCCGGGAGGTCGTGCATGGGCGGAAAACTAACGTACTTTCCCGGCGTGACCACTTCCGAGGACGGCATCCTCCACGTACCCGGAACCCGGCTCCGGCTGCCGCGCGCCGAGCTTGTGTTCCGGGCCACCCGCGCCGGCGGTCCCGGCGGGCAGAACGTGAACAAGGTGGCGAGCCGGGTCGAGCTGCTCTGGGATTTCCGGGCGTCGGTGGTGCCGAGCGCCGAGGAGAAGGAGCGGCTCGCGGAAAAGCTCGCGGCCAGGCTCGATGCGGAGGGGCGGCTCCGTGTGGTGGCGGCGGAGCACCGGAGCCAGCTCAGGAACCGCGAGGCGGCCGAGGCCCGGCTGGCCGAGGTGGTGGCTGCCGCGCTCCGGATCCCGAAGAAGCGGAAGCCGACCCGACCGACGAAGGCATCGAGGGAGCGGCGACTCGAGGTCAAGCGGCGGGCGGCGGCCCGGAAGCGGGAGCGCCGGCGGCCGCTGGAGGACTGACGCGTCGGGCGGCGTGCTGCCGAGCCGCCCGTATTGACGCAGCCTGTCCCGCGCTACAGCTTCGCACCACCCCCGCGGGAGCAGGACCATGCGAGCCCTCCGCCCCCTCCGGGCCGCCCTCAGCGCCGGCGGCCTCATCGTGCTGGCCGCCTGTCGCGACGCCGCCCCGCCCACCGCCCCCCCGGAGCCCGAGCTCGCCGTCGCCGGCGCCGCGGGGGAGCAGATCATC
>JAICEH010000128.1 GCA_025924275.1 Gemmatimonadales bacterium
CGCGTGCACCTCCTCGGCGGTCTGCGCCACCGACAGGAGGTCGCCGGGGCCGGAGAGGCCGAGGACCGCGATGGGCCGCTCGCCCGGGTCGCTGGTGAGCAGGGTGGGCCGCTCGGCGCGGTCGGGCAGCCGGCCCCGGGCATTGTCGAGCCGCTCGCGCACCGCCAGCACCGTCGCCGGCATGTCGGTGCCCCAGGCGAAGCGCGCCGTGGTGGTCACCTCGCCGTTCCGGCTCACCGAGCGGAGCTCGACCAGGCCGGGGGTGGCGGCGATCGCCTCCTCCACCGGCTCCGCCACGAAGCGGGAGACCTCGGTGGCGGCCGCGTTCTCGTAGATGGTGCGGACCGTGAGGACCGGGAGGGTCACGTCCGGGAGCAGCGACACCGGCAGCCGGGACAGCGACACGCTGCCGAGCAGCACCAGGGCCAGCACCGCCGCGACGGTGGAGACCGGGCGGCGGACGGCGAAGGCGGGAAGGCTCATGGGCAGTCGCGGCTCGTGACTCGCGAGGGCCTCACTCCTGCCGCTCCGCCTGCGCCACGAGCCGCACCGGCGCGTCGTGGGTGAGCGTCAGGTGGCCCTCGATGATGACCGTGTCGCCCACCGCGACGGGGACCTGCTGGGTGGTGCTGTCGGGCAGCACCTCGGTGTCGACGCCGTTGGTACGGCCGGGAAGGATGTAGGTCCACTGCGCCTTCCCCTCCCTCACCACGAACACCAGCGGCCGGCCGTCGCGCTCGATGATGGCGCGCGAGGGCACGAGCACCCGGCCGGGGAGGCGGGTGGCCTCGAGCCGCACGTCGGCGTACATCCCGGGGCGGAGCAGTTGGTCGCCCCGGACCTCCACCAGCGCGCGCCCGGCACGGGTCGCACTGTCCACCAGCGGGAGGAGCGCGGTGATGCGCCCGGTGAGCTCGCGCCCGCCCAGCGCCGCGGCGGTGACCCGGGCCTGCCCGCCGACCCGCACCAGCGGGAGGTCGTGCTCCAGGACCTGGGCCTCCACCACGAGGCGCGAGAGGTCCACCACCACCGCGGCATCCTGGCCGGCGCGCACCCGCTCCCCGGCCGCCACCTGCACCCGGTCCACCGTTCCGGCGAAGGGGGCGGTGATCACCGAGCGCTCCCGGTCGAGCCTGGCGCGCTGCAGCCGGACCTCCGCGCCGTCGAGCCCGGAGCGTGCCCTGGCGTTCCGGCGCCGCTCCTCGGTCGGGGGTTGGCCCGAGACGATCGAGTCGGGGACGATGTTGTCGAGGTATTGCACCTTCGCCTGCTCGACCGCGGCCTCGGCCTCGGCCACCGCCATGTCGAAGGGGCGCGGGTCGAGCCGCACGAGCGGCTGACCCTTCGTCACGCGCTGGCCGGGGCGGACGAGCACCTCCTGCACCGTGCCGTCGGTCTCGAACCGGAGGTTGGAAACGGCGTCCGACCGCACCTGGCCCGCCGTGGCCACCGACAGCACGAGGTCGCCCTTTCGCACCGCGGCGCCCACCACCGGGAGCCGGAGGTTCGAGCGGGCGGCCTCCCCTCCCTCCGCCGCGGTGGAGTCGGCGTCGCCCTCGGCGTTCGCCTCCTTGCCCTTGCAGCCGGCCAGCAGCGTGGCCGCCGCCAGGGAGCCGGTGAGCCACCAGCGTGTCGCGCGCGCGGTCATTCCCGGCCCCCTCGTTCGATGCGATAGCGATGGATGGCGGGAACGCCATCCTCGCCTTCCAGGACTGCGTAGAGCGCGTCCGACGTCCAGCGCACCGCGCCGAAGCGGGGGATGGCGGCGTGCACCGCGACCTGGCCGAGCCAGGCGCCGTCGCGGGCGAAGACGTCGAAGCGCACGGGAAGGAGCCCGTCGTCGGCCCCGACCCGCGCCCAGGTGTTGCCCTCGCCGTCCACGCTCACCTCGGAATAGGGCGGCGCCACCCTCGGCACCTCCGCCTGTGCGATGGCGTCGTTGATGGCCGATTCGCTGAAACTCTCGCCGAGCCGCTCGACCGCGCGGGCCACGACGGCCTGGCGGACCGAGTCGGGAATTGCCTCGGCGGTCCAGGCGCGGCCGAACACCAGGGCGCTGTCGGTCCCGGTGCTGGTGCGCACCAGCTCGTAGCTCTGCGCGAAGCCGTAGACCATCCCGCCCCCCGGATGATTTGCGCGCACCGTGGTGGGGGAGAGCGGCACGGCCGTCATCATGAACATCCGGTTCACCTGGCCGGCACCGCCCGAGGAACCGCTGAAGCTCCAGGTCGCCGGCTCGGGGCCGCGGGGCGAACGGAGCGTGTCGCGGGCGGTGCCGTCGAGGGCGTAGCGCACCCGGAGGTCGCCCCGATCCTCCAGGCCCTCGCCCCGCGTCGTGGGCACGTAGGCGAGGCCGGCGCTGTCCACGGAGATCTCGGCCCAGTAGCAGCAACTGGAGGGCCAGCTCCGGACGAAGGTGCCGGCGGTATCGAACACCGACGTCCGGGAGAGCTGCGGATCGTGCACCACGAGGAATGCGCCGTGGACGGCGATGAAGGGCGCCCGGAACTCGCCCGGGCCTTCGCCCTCACGGCCGATGGGGTGGAGGAACCGGCCCGAGGCGTCGAAGACCTTGATCACGACCGGCTTCCGGTCGGCCACGTAGATCCGCCCCGCGGCGTCCACCGCGAGCGAGCTCGGGTCGATCAGCTCGGAGGGAGTTCCTTCCTCGCCGCGGAAGACCCCGTCGGCCACCAGGTGCCAGGCGCGCGGGTCGGTGCTGTCGGCCCAGCCGGTGGGGCCAGGGCTCACGACCCGCGGGATCCCGCCGGGGAGGGTATCCCGCACGGCGGTGGCGAGCTCGGGACCCGCGTCACCGCAGGCGGCGAGGAGGACGATCGCGATCGGTACCACAACTCGCTTCATCGGGCAGGACGCGGTGAGGGTGAGGGTGCGGGTAGAGGCGGACTACGTTCGCCCCAGAAGTCGGGGGCCGCAACCGGTCGCGGCCGCGGCCCCCGCGCGGGCCCCCTACGGGCCCACCTCGACGAGGTTTCGGCTCACCGCCGGTACCGTCCCAGCCACTCCAGCCCGTCCTCGTCCGTTCGCACGAGGTAGAGCGCGCCCCGCCCGAAGCCCACCAGCCGGGTGGCGGCCGGGAGCACCGCCTTCGCCACCAGGCGACCGGAGCCGTCGAAGACGTCGTAGTGCGGGCGCGTCTCGCCCGCCGGGACCGTGCGGCGCACCCAGGCCTCGCCCTCCGGCGAGACCGCGGCGGCGGCGTCGGTGAAGGCCGGCTTCACCTCGGGCCACTCCATCTCGTCGGCGTCCGGCACCGGCGGCGGCGGGAGCCGGCCTCCGCCCCCGACCGCGCGCATCATCGGGCGCGCCGACCGGGCCTGCCGTTCCCATTCGTCCTTGTCAGCCTTCGTGACCTTGATCGGGGTGTACGCCACCGCGGCCCCGGGAACGCGCTTCCCGTTCGCGATCCAGTCGAGTCCGTACTTCCCGCTTCGCGCCACCGCCACCCGGCCGTCGGGTGCCACCGCCCAGTCGTCGCTCGCCGTGAGCGGCTGCTGCCGGAACATCACCATCCGGGTGTTGCCCCGCGACGAGCCGCCGAGCTGCAGCTCCGGGCCCTTGATCATCCCGAGCGTGTCGTGGCGACCGGACCGGCGGTCGTACCGCACGATCGCCACCGAGTCGAGCGCCTCGGGTGGCGGGCCGCCGCTGCCCTCGAGCGCCGGGATCGAGCTTCCCTGGTAGTAGAGCCGCCCTTGCGTGTCCACGCCCTTGACCCGGCGCCCCACGGCGCGCATTCCGGTCGCCTCCCCCAGCGTGAAGGTGCCCGCGGGCTTCGCGTCGGGCCCGATCACGAGGTAGCGCTGGTTGTTGGGGTCGAAGACCAGGGTCGAGTCGCCCGGCATCGCGAAGGCACCCACCGGCATGTCGTACTCGTTGGGGCCGGCGCCCCGACGGCCCACCGGCACGGCGTCGCCGGTCCCGAGGTCGATGCGCTGCAGCGTCTGGTCGCGGAGGTCGCCGACGATGAGCCGGCCGTCCCGGAGCTCGCGCACCCCGCTCACCCGGGTGAACGGCTCGGCAAACTCGGCATCGGGCCTGCCGACGGTGCGGGTGGGCACGGACTGCGCTGCCGCGACGGCGGGGATCAGCGCGAGGGCGAGGGGAAGGAGTCTCATGGTCGAAGGTCGAAAGTCGAAGGTCGAAGGATCGCCTATCTGGTGTAGGCGGCCAGCCACTCCATGCCGTCCTCGTCCATCCTGGCACCGTAGGCCACGCCCTGACCGAACCCGAGCAGGCGCACCCGCGCGGGCAGGGTCACGGAGCGCACCAGGCGCCCGCGCGCGTCGAAGACGTCGAACTGCCTCGGCGCGCCGGCGGCGACGTGCCGCTCCACCCACGCCTCGCCCTCCGGGGTCACCCGCACCGCGCCGGCCGGAAACGCCGGCTTGGCCTCGGGCCAGGTGAACTGCGCGGGATCCGCCGCGTCGCGCATCCCGCCGCGCGAGAACGCGATGGACTGCTGCCCGTTCCGGTTCTCCATCCGCACGCTGAGCCCGTTCGCCATCCCCTCGATCCACTCCCGCTTGTCGCCCTCGCGGATCGGCACCGGCCGCCAGCTCACCGGTGTGCCCGCCGCCACCCGGCCGTCCTCCGCGACCCAGTCGAGCCGGTAGGGCTCGGCACGCGCGATGGCGATCCGCCCGTCGGGTGCCACCCCCCACGCGTCCTGCGCGGCGAAGGGACGCGGCATCACCCGCTCGCTCCGGTTGCCCTCGCCGCCCGACGTGCGGCGATTGACCGCGGGGAGTGCCGTCCTCGCCACCGTGTCGACCCGGCCCGTCGCGCGGTCGAACCGCACCACCCGCGCCGAGTCGGACCGTCCGGGCCCGCCCACCATCGGCTGGTAGTACAGCCGGCCCCGCGTGTCGGCCCCGGCCGGGAGGCGGATGGAGAAGCCATCCTCGCCCTCCTCGACGAAGGAGCGAGAGTCCCCGATGGTCCCGTCGGGCCCGACCTCCGTGAGTCGCGAGTTGCCCAGGTCCACGAGCAGCGAGCGGTTCCCCGGAAGGGCAATCAGCGCGTCGGGACCCTTGTATTCCTTCGGCCCCGGTCCCGCGCGCCCGACCTGGCGCGCGCTGCCCCGGGCGAGGTCGAGCAGCACCACCTTCTCCTCGATCCCGTCGCTCACCAGCAGCCGGCCGGGGGCGAGCTCCCGGAGCCCGGTCACCCGGGCGAACGGCTCGGGGTACTCCACCCCCTTCCGGGTCAGCGCCGTGGACTGCCCGAGCAGCCCGGTCGGGAGGAGGACTCCGAGGAGGAAGGCGAAGACGACGGCGAGGGAGCGGCGCATGAGGGCGGGCCGGGGGTCGAGGGTCGAGGGCCGAGCGAACCGGGCATCGGGCCCGCGCACTCGGCGCACCTTGGATTGCTCGGGAGGGATGCGCGGTGTCGTGGCAGGGTCGCAGCCCGAAACGCGAGACCCCGGCTGCGGGGGGCGCAGCCGGGGCCGGGGGCGAAACCGGAGGGGCCGGATCAGGCCACTCCCGCCCCTCCCGCGCGGAGCTGCCGGGCGAGCCAACCCGCCGGCGGGCGCACGGCGGGCATCGCGTAGACCGTGGCGGCGCCAGGCCCGGCGATCCGGGCGACAACGGGCCGGCGGATGACCCCGATGGTGCGGCCGCGGTCGTCGCGGAGCCGGATCATCTCCCCGGAATCGGAGGGCCTGGCGATGGTGATCATGGGCGGCTCGGCGGCTCGGCGGCTGGATCGCTCGCTCGTTCAGACGTTCTGATGACCGGTGGGGGAGAAGGGTTGCAACGCGGACCGGGGCGACCCGCCTTGCCTTCGGACCGTCGGACCGTCCTACCGTCGTGCCGCCGTACCGTCCGGAGTACCTTCCCCCCATGCGCATCCCCCTCCTCGCCCTGGCAGCGGCCTGCGCCGCCTGTGCCTCGCCCACGCCGCCGCCCCAGCCGGTGGACCTGGCCCCGGCCATCGACTCGGTGGTGACTCCGTGGACCGACGTCACCGAGGCGGTGTGGCTTGGCGGCCGCCGCTGGGCGGTCCTCGCGGGGGGGCACGCCGAGCTCCGGGTCGCCGACTTCGAGCGCGGCACCCTCGAGCCGCTGGCGGGCGCGAGCCGGGACACCTTTCGCCAGCCCTACCAGGCCTTCCGGGCGGGCGACTCGCTCCACGTGGCGGACTGGGAGGCCCGCGCCCTCACCACCTGGGGCCTGGACGGCGGTCGGGGAGGCCGCCTGGACGC
>JAICEH010000129.1 GCA_025924275.1 Gemmatimonadales bacterium
CCCGCCATCTGGCCATCCAGCCCGCACCCCGCTAGCCTTCCACGCACAACCGAGTTCCGTGGCGATTTGCGCTGATTGCGGCCACGTTAAACAAACCGCTAAAACGCCCGTGACCCAGCTTTCCCCCCATCCCGATCGCCCGGCCCGACTCGCCGCCCTGGAGCGCCTGCTCCGCGAGCGCATCGTCGTGCTCGACGGAGCGATGGGCACGATGCTCCAGCGCGCCCGCCTCAGCGAGGAGGAGGTGCGGGGGGAACGCTTCGGCGCCTGGCCGTACGACCTCCGGGGCAACCACGACATCCTGGTCCTCACCCGGCCCGAGGTGGTGCGGGAGGTGCACGCCGCCTACCTCGCCGCCGGCGCCGACGTCGTCGAGACCAACACCTTCAACGCCACCGTGATCAGCCAGGGGGAGTACGGCACCGCCGGCCTCGTCCCCGAGATCAACCGCGCCGCCGCCGCCCTGGCGCGCGAGGCGGCCGACGCCGCCCAGCGGGCCGACGGCCGCCCCCGCTTCGTGGCGGGCGTGCTCGGCCCCACCAACCGGACCCTCTCGATCAGCCCCGACGTGGCCGACGCCGCCGCGCGGAACGTCGAGTTTCCCGCGCTCGCCGCCGCCTACCGCGTGGCGGCCGAGGGGCTGCTCGACGGCGGCGCGGACCTGCTCCTCATCGAGACCGTCTTCGACACCCTCAATGCCAAGGCCGCCATCTTCGGGGTGGAGGAGCTGTTCGAGGCCCGGGACGAGCGGGTGCCGGTCTGGGTGAGCGGGACCATCGTGGACGCCAGCGGCCGTACCCTGTCGGGCCAGACCGCCGAGGCCTTCGCGATCTCCGTGGCGCACGCCCGGCCGCTCCTCCTCGGCCTCAACTGTGCCCTCGGCGCGCGCGCCCTCCGCCCCCACGTCGAGGAGCTGGCACGGGCCACCGAGGCGTTCGTCTCGGTCCATCCCAACGCCGGCCTCCCCAACGAGCTGGGCGGCTACGACGAGACGCCGGCGACGATGGCCGCCGAGATCCGCGGCTTCGCCGAGCGGGGGCTGGTGAACCTGGTCGGCGGCTGCTGCGGGACCACCCCGGAGCACATCGCCGCCATCGCGGAGGCGGTGCGCGGCCTCCCGCCACGCGTGCCACCCGAGCTCCCGCGCCGGCTCCGGCTCTCCGGGCTCGAGCCGCTGGTCGTCGGTCCCGACACCGGCCTGGTGAACATCGGCGAGCGGACCAACGTGACCGGCTCCCGGCGCTTCGCGAAGCTGGTCGCCGCCGGCGACTGGGACGCCGCGCTCGGCGTGGCCCGGCAGCAGGTCGAGAACGGCGCGCAGTGCCTCGACGTGAACTTCGACGAGGCGCTGCTCGACGGCCCCGGCTCGATGACCCGGTTCCTCCGCATGGCGGCGGGCGAGCCGGGAGTGGCGAAGGTCCCGTTCGTGGTGGACTCGTCGCGCTGGGACGTGCTCGAGGCGGGGCTCCGCTGCGTCCAGGGCAAGGGGATCGTCAACTCGCTCTCGCTCAAGGAGGGCGAGGCGGAGTTCGAGCGGCACGCCCGGCTGGTGCGGCGCTACGGTGCCGCCGCCATCGTGATGGCCTTCGACGAGAAGGGCCAGGCGGACACCGCGGCACGGAAGGTCGAGATCCTCGAGCGGGCGCACCGGATCCTGGTCGAGCGCGTCGGCTTCCCGCCCGACGACGTGATCGTGGATGCCAACATCTTCGCCGTCGGCACCGGCATCGTCGAGCACGCCGGCTACGGCGTGGCCTTCCTCGACGCCGTCCGGGAGCTCAAGCGGCGCCTCCCCCGCGCCCGCACCAGCGGGGGCCTGAGCAACCTCTCCTTCGCCTTCCGGGGGAACGACCCGGTCCGCGAGGCGCTCCACGCGGTCTTCCTCTACCACGCGCTCCCGGCCGGCCTCGACCTGGCCATCGTGAACGCCGGCGCGCTGCCCATCTACGAGGACATTCCCCCGGAGCTCCGCGGGCTCTGCGAGGACCTCGTGCTCGACCGCCGCCCCGACGCCACCGAGCGGCTGCTCCAGTTCGCGCAGGGGATGACGCGCGCGCCCCGCACCCGCGAGGAGGACGCCGCCTGGCGCGCCCTGCCGGTGGCGGAGCGCCTGGCCCACGCGCTGGTGGAGGGGATCGCCGACCACGTGGAGGCGGACGCGGAGGAGGCCCGGCTCGCGGCCACGCGCCCCCTCGACGTGATCGAGGGTCCGCTCATGGCGGGGATGAACCGCGTGGGCGACCTCTTCGCGTCCGGCCGGATGTTCCTGCCCCAGGTGGTGAAGAGCGCCCGGGTGATGAAGCGCGCCGTGGCCCACCTGGTGCCCTTCATCGAGGCGGAGCGGGACGGCGGCGCGCCGGAGACCCGCGGGCACGTGCTGCTCGCCACCGTCAAGGGCGACGTGCACGACATCGGCAAGAACATCGTGGCCGTCGTGCTGCAGTGCAACAACTTCGCGGTGACCGATCTCGGCGTGATGGTGCCGGCGGCACGGATCCTCGAGCGGTCGCGCGAGGTCGGTGCCGACCTGATCGGCCTGTCCGGGCTCATCACCCCGTCGCTCGACGAGATGGCGTACGTGGCGGAGCAGCTGGAGCGGGAGGGTTTCGACCGTCCCCTCCTGATCGGCGGTGCCACCACCTCGCGCCTGCACACGGCCCTCCGGATCGCGCCCCGCTACTCCGCGCCCGTGGTGCACGTGGCGGACGCGTCGCGCGCGGTGGGCGTGGTCTCGCGCCTCCTCCAGCCCGGGGGGCGCGCGGAGGTGGCCGCCGAGGTGCTCGCCGACCAGGCGGCGCTCCGCGAGTCCTACGGCGAGGGGCCGGAGGGCCGGCTCGCCCCCCTCGCGGAGGCGCGCGCACGCCGCCTCGTGCCCGACCTGGACCGCCCGGTGCCCCGCCCGGCGGTTCCCGGGCCGCGGGTCACGGCGCCGTGGCCGCTCGCCGACCTGGTGGACCGGATCGACTGGACTCCGTTCTTCCACGCCTGGGAGCTCCGCGGCACCTTCCCCGCCCTGCTCGATGACCCGGTGCGGGGGGCGGCGGCGCGGGACCTCTGGCGCGACGCACAGGCGCTGCTCAACCGCCTGGTGCGCGAGGGCCGTCTCGAGGCCCGGGCGGTGGCGGGGTTCTGGCCCGCGGCCTCGGACGGTGACGACATCGTCGTCTTCGCCGACGAGGGCCGGACCGCGGTGCGCGCCGTCCTCCCCACGCTCCGGCAGCAGATGGCCCGCCACGACGCGCGCGCCAACCTCGCCCTGGCCGACTTCGTGGCCCCCCGGAGCTCGGGCGTGCCCGACTGGATCGGCGGGTTCGCGGTCACGGCCGGCATCGGCCTCGACCCGCTGGTGCGCGAGGCGGAGGCGCGGCACGACGACTACGAGGCCATCCTGCTCAAGTCGCTGGCCGACCGCCTGGCCGAGGCGCTCGCCGAACGGCTGCACGAACAGGTGCGCCGCGAGGCGTGGGGCTACGCGCCCGGCGAGTCGCTCGACAACGAGGCCCTCCTGCGGGAGGCGTACCAGGGCATCCGTCCCGCGCCCGGCTACCCGGCCTGCCCGGATCATCGTGGCAAGCGGGTGCTGTTCGAGCTGCTCGGCGCCGGGCCGGCCGTCGGCGTGGCCCTCACCGAGAGCCTCGCCATGACGCCCGCGTCGTCGGTGGCGGGGTGGTACTTCTGGCGGCCGGAGGCGCGGTACTTCGGCGTCGGCCGGATCGCCCGCGACCAGGTGGAGGACTACGCGCGCCGCACCGGCACGCCGCTGGCGGAGACCGAGCGGTGGCTCGGGCCGGTGCTGGGATACAACCGGTAGGACGCGACTCGTGACTCGTGACTCGTGACTGACCTCCGCGACCTGCTGCACGACGGCCGCGCCCACGTGGCCGACGGGGCCATGGGCACGATGCTCTACGGCCGGGGCATCTTCCTCAACGTCTGCTACGACGAGCTGAACCTCCGGCAGCCGGAGCTGGTCCGGGCCATCCACGCCGAGTACGTGGACGCGGGCGCGGAGCTGCTCGAGACCAACACCTTCGGCGCCAACCCGGTGAAGCTGGCGGGGTACGGCCTGGCGGCCGTCACCGAGCAGCTGAACGCCGCCGCCGCCCGGCTCGCCCGCGAGGCCGGCGGCGACCGCGCCCTCGTCCTGGGCGCCATCGGCCCGCTGGGACTCCGGGTGGAGCCGTTCGGGGAGACCGGCGTCGAGGAAGCGCGGGCCGCCTTCCGCCGGCAGGTCGCGGGCCTGCTCGAGGGCGGCGTGGACGGCTTCCTGCTCGAGACCTTCGCCGACGTGAACGAGGTCGCGGCCGCCCTGCGGGCCGCCCGGGACCTCTCCGACCTCCCGGTGCTCGCCCAGATGACCGTCGGGGAGGCCGGGGTCACCGCCTACGGGACCGCACCGGCGGCGTTCGGCCCGGAGCTCGAGGCCCTCGGCGCCGATGCGATCGGCGTCAACTGCTCCGTGGGCCCGCAGGGAGTGCTGGAGGCGATCGAGGCCCTGGCGGCGGTCGTGCGCGTCCCGCTCACCGCGATGCCGAACGCCGGACTCCCCCGCGAGGTGGGGGGCCGCCAGATGTACCTCGCGAGCCCGGAGTACTTCGCCAGCTATGCCCGGCGGATCGTCGAGGCCGGGGCCCGCATCGTGGGCGGCTGCTGCGGCACCACCCCGGCCCACATCCGGGCCGCGGCGGGCTTCGTCCACAGCGTCTCGCCCCGGCACGCCCCGCCGACCACCGTGGCTCCGCCCGCGGTCGCGGAGGCGCTGGAGCCGGTCCCGCTCGCCGAGCGTTCGCGGCTCGGCGGCCGGCTGGCGCGGGGGGAGTGGATCCGCACGGTGGAGATCGTGCCGCCGCGCGGCACCGACCCGGCACCGATGCTGGCCCAGGCCCGCGCCCTCGCGGCCGGCGGCGTACACGCGGTCAACGTGCCCGACGGGCCGCGCGCGGCCAGCCGGATGGGCGCGCTCCTCTCCGGCCTGCTCATCGCCCGCGAGGCCGGGATCGAGCCGGTGGTGCACTACGCCTGCCGGGACCGGAACCTCCTCGGGATGCTCTCCGACCTGCTGGGCGCCGCCGCGTCGGGCCTCACCAACCTCCTCATCGTCACCGGCGACCCGCCGAAGATGGGGCCCTACCCCGAGGCGACCGCCGTCTTCGACATTGACTCGATCGGCTTGGTGAACCTGGTGGCCGGCCTGAATCGCGGCCTCGATCCCGGCGGCAACGCCCTCGGCGGGCAGACCCGGTTCGTGATCGGCGTCGGCGTGAACCCCACCGCCCACGAGCTGGAGCGCGAGCTCGGGCGCTTCCGCTGGAAGGTCGAGGCCGGGGCGGAGTTCGCCGTCACCCAGCCGGTCTTCGACCTCGAGCAGTTCGACCGGTTCCTCGACCGGATCGCCGGGTGGGAGATCCCGGTGGTCGCCGGCATCTGGCCGCTGGTGTCGCTCCGGAACGCCGAGTTCCTCGCCAACGAGGTGCCCGGCGTGCGGGTGCCGCCGGCCGTGCTCGACCGGATGCGTCGCGCCAGCGGGGCGGGCCGCGAGGCGGCGCTCGCCGAGGGCGTCGCGATCGCCCGGGAGATGCTCGAGGCCGTTCGCGAGAGGGTGCGCGGGGTACAGGTCTCGGCACCCTTCGGGCGGGTGGAGGTGGCCCTGCAGGTCCTCGAGGGGAGCGGGGAGCGGGGAGCGGGGAGCGGGACAGGCTGACCGCGGGGGCGGGGCGGCCCGCTCCCCTCTCCCCGCTCCCCGCTTCCCGGGTCTATCTTCCCCGCACGCTCGCCGTCCCATCCCCGACCCTCGACCCTCGACCCTCGACCGGTCCCCATGTCCGACCTCGCCACCGCGGCCACTCCCCTGACCCATCTGTCCGAGGAAGAGGCGATGTTCCGCGACGCCGTCCGCGAGTTCGCCGCGACGGAGGTCGGTCCGTACGTGCACGAGATGGACGAGGCCGGCAGGTTCCGGGGGGAGATCATCCCGAAGTTCTTCGAGCTCGGGCTGATGGGGATCGAGATCCCGGAGCGCTTCGGCGGCGCCGGCGGCAACATCTTCCTCGCGGTCCTCGCCATCGAGGAGCTCGCCCGGGTGGACGCCTCCGC
>JAICEH010000130.1 GCA_025924275.1 Gemmatimonadales bacterium
CAGGAGCCACCCGGTCCAGGGCCCGGCCATCGTGCCGAGGAAAGTGCGGAGCGTGCGCACCGGCCCCATCGCCGCAGCGCTCCCGAGGCAGGCGCCGGCGATGACGTCGCTGTGGCCGCCGATGAACTTCGTGGCGGAGTAGAGGACGAGGTCGGCGCCGTGGTCGAGCGGCCGCTGCCAGAGGGGACCCAGGAAGGTGTTGTCCACCATCACGACCGGGGGCCGCTCCTGGGGCAGCCCGTGCAGCAGGTCGCTCACGCCGCGGATGTCCACCAGGGCGTTGGTCGGGTTGGCCGGGGTCTCGATCAACGCGGCCGCCACCCGGCGCCCGCCGATCCGCGCCAGCAGCTCGCCGGCCAGCGCCTCCACCGGGAGGCCGGCCGGAAAGCCCACCGGCTCGACCCCGAACCCGGGCAGCACCTGGGTCACGAAGTGCTCCGAGCCCCCGTAGAGCGGTCCGCTATGGACCAGCACCTCGCCGGGCCGGACGGTGGCGAGGAGGCTGGTCGTGATGGCGGCCATCCCGCTCGCGAACCCCGCGCCCACCTCGGCGCCGTCCCAGAGGCAGAGCCGTTCCTCGAGGATCTCGAGGTCCGGGTTGTTGAGCCGGGAGTAGATCAGGCCCGGTGCTTCGCCCTCGGCCGGTTCCCGGAGGCCGTAGGCCACCTCGAAGAAGGCCTTGCCCGCCTCGGCGGTCTCGAACACGAAGGTGGAGGTCTGGAAGATCGGGCACTTGATGGCGCCCTCCGAGAGCCGCGGGTCATAGCCGTGGCTCATCATCAGGCTCTCCGGCCGGAGCGGCCTGCCCCCCGCGGATGGCCCGCCGCCCGGCCGGCTCACGCCCCGACGCGCTCCCGCAGGAAGGCCGCCGCCTGGTCGAGCGCCACGCGCTCCTGCGTCATCGCGTCGCGGTGCCGCACGGTAACGGAGCCATCCTCGGCCGTCTGTCCGTCCACCGTGAGGCAGAACGGCGTGCCGGCCTCGTCCATCCGCCGGTAGCGTCGGCCGATGGCGCCGCTGTCGTCATAGAACGACGGGAGGCCGCCGGCCCGGAGCGCGCGGTAGAGCCGATCCGCGGTCTCCGGCATGCCATCCTTCTTCACCAGCGGGAAGACCCCGGCCTTGATCGGGGCGACCGCGGGGTGGAAGCCGAGCACCACGCGGGTCTCGCCCTCGACCTGCTCCTCCCGGTAGGCGTCCACGAGGACGGTGAGGGTCACCCGATCCGCGCCCGCGGAGGTCTCCACGATGTACGGGAGGTAGCGCTCGTTCGCGGCCTGGTCGAAGTACTCGAGCTTCTTGCCCGAGTACTCCTGGTGCCGGCCGAGGTCGAAGTCGGTCCGGTTGTGGACGCCCTCGATCTCGTTCCAGCCGAAGGGGAACTCGTACTCGATGTCGTAGGCCGCCTTGGCGTAGTGGGCCAGCTCGCCCGGCCCGTGCTCGTGCCAGCGGAGCTTCCCCGGCGTGAGGCCCAGCGCCAGGTGCCATTCCCAGCGCCACTGGCGCCAGCGCTCGAACCACTCCCCGTCGGTGCCCGGCTTGACGAAGAACTGCATCTCCATCTGCTCGAACTCGCGGGTCCGGAAGATGAAGTTCCCCGGCGTGATCTCGTTCCGGAATGCCTTGCCGACCTGCGCGATCCCGAAGGGGACCCGCTGGCGGGAGCTGTTGAGGACGTTCTGGTAGTTGACGTAGATGCCCTGCGCCGTCTCCGGCCGGAGGTAGACCACCGCCGCCGAGTCCTCCACCGGACCGATGAAGGTCTTGAACATCAGGTTGAAGAGCCGCGGCTCCGTGAGGTCGCACGTCCCGTGCTCGCCGGGATGCTTCGACGGCTTCTGGGGGCACTGCGCATCCTGCAGCTTGTCGGCCCGGAAGCGGGCCTTGCAGGTGCGGCAATCCACCATCGGGTCGGTGAAGCCCGCCACGTGGCCCGAGGCCTCCCACACCCGCGGGTGCATCAGGATGGCTGCGTCGAGGCCCTCGATGTCGTCGCGCGCGTGCACCATCGCGGACCACCACCGCTCCTTCACGTTGCGCTTGAGCTCGACGCCCAGCGGCCCGTAGTCCCAGACCGACCCGAGCCCGCCGTAGATCTCCGAGGACTGGAAGACGAACCCGCGCCGCTTGGCGAGGGAGACCAGCTTGTCCATGAACGTGGTGTCGGCCATCGGCGGTGGGCGCCTCGGGTGGGGAGCGGGGAGTCGGGTGCGGGGGGAAAGCTAGGCGGGACGCCGACAGTGCGCCAACCAGTGTCGCCGCACTGCGCGGGATGCAAGCGATTGCGATCTTGACCGGCCGCGCCGCGCGGGGCAACCATGGGGCATGACTCCTCCCCGTCCCGTTCCCCCGCCCGCGGTCCCGCCTTACCCTAGACCTCGATGATCTGGTCCCGGCGGGTCCCCACGCTCACGTAGCGGATCGGCGTCCCGGCGAGGTCCTCGATCCGATCGAGGTAGGCGCGCGCCTCGGGCGGCAGGTCCGCCAGCCGGCGCGCGCCGGTGACCGGCTTCCGCCATCCGGGCAGGACCTCGTAGACCGGGCGCACCCGGGCGAGCGTCTCACTGTCGCCCGGCACTTCCTCGCAGGGCGCGCCGTCGAGCTCGTAGGCCACGCCCACGGGCACCTCGGCGAAGTCGTCGAGCACGTCCAGCTTGGTCACCGCCAGGCCGGTGAGGCCGTTCACCCGGGCCGAGTAGCGGACCACCGTGGCGTCGAACCAGCCGCACCGGCGCGGCCGGCCCGTCGTCGCCCCGAACTCCCCTCCGAGCTCGCGAAGCCGGCCGCCCTCGGCCCCCTGGGCCTCGGTGGGCAGCGGCCCGTTCCCGACCCGGGTGGTGTACGCCTTGACCACGCCCAGCACGCCGTCGATGGCCGTCGGGCCGATGCCGGTGCCGACCGCGGCGCCTCCCGCGGTGGTGTTCGACGACGTCACGAACGGGTAGGTGCCGTGGTCCACGTCGAGGAGCGCGCCCTGCGCGCCCTCGAGCAGCACGCGCTGGCCGCCCCGGAGGGCCCGGTGGACGCGAAGCCCGGTGTCGATGGCGAGCGGGAGGAGCCGGGGGGCCAGGCGCGCGAGCAGGGCCACGTGCTCCTCGGCCGAGGCGCGCTCCGGGGCGCCCATCATGGCCAGCAGCCGGTTGGCCCGCTCCACCCGCTCCCCGACCAGGTCGGCCAGGTCGGCGGCGCGCCGCAGGTCGCCCACCCGGAGCCCCCGCCGCCCGTACTTGTCCTCGTAGGCGGGCCCGATGCCCCGCCCCGTGGTGCCGATCTGCTGGTGCTTCTCGCTGGCGGCGTCGAGCAGCTTGTGGTAGGGCAGGACCAGGTGGGCGCGCTCGGACACCAGGAGGCGCCCCGCCGTGGCGACCCCGCGGGCCTCCAGCTGGTCCAGTTCCTGGAAGAGGCGCTCCGGATCGAGGACGACCCCGTTCCCCACCAGGCAGGTGCAGGAAGGGTGGAGGATGCCGGACGGAATCTGGTGGAGCACGAAATGCGAGCTGCCGAGGTCCACGGTATGCCCGGCGTTGGCGCCCCCCTGGTAGCGCACCACGAGGTCCGCGCGCTCGGCCAGCACGTCCACCAGCTTCCCCTTGCCCTCGTCGCCCCACTGGGCGCCGACCACCACCACGCAGTACGTCTTCGGATCGAACATCGGCATCCCCGGGCAAAGAAAAACGCCCCTCGCGGGGCGTGCATCCTCGGGGAAAAGCTAAGCGGGCGCGCGGAGCCCGTCAATTCGCGGCGAGCGCCTCGCCCACCGCGGCCGCAGTCCGGAAGGTCAGGCCCTCGGCGTCGTCCCGCCGGGTGTGCACCCGGGCCGCGGTCCGGCGGGAGCCCCGGAGCAGGGAGAGTGCACCCGCCGCGCCGGCCGCCAGCACCCGACCCTCGGTGAACCTGCCGGTGCCCCGGGCGGCCCGCCGGACCCGGAGCCCCCGGCCATCGAGCCGCGCGGCGATCGTGGCGGCCAGGTCGACGCCACCGCCGCCGTGGAGGACCACGGACACCACCCCCTCGTCGTCCAGGATCCCCAGGTCCACCACCTGGGTACCCCCGAACAGCGAGCGGTCCTCCCGCGTCGCGATCCGGGCCCCGACCAGCCCGAACTCCTGCGCCCCGGTGAGCAGGAGCCCCACCGAGCCGTCGGTGGCCGCGGCTGCGGCCGCGAGCGCGGCGTAGAGCCCGGTCCCGCCGTCCCGCGCGCCCACCGAGGGCACGCGCCGCCCGGCCCGCACCGAGAGCCCGCAGGTGGCGACCGCCAGGGCCGCCGCCAGCCCGACCAGGTCCACCCCGAGCGGGCCCCGGAACCGGACCACGCCGAGGGCGGTGAAGGCCGTGATGGTGGCGGCGAACCCACCGGTCGTGAGCCAGCGGCCCCAGAGCGACTGGCCGAAGCCGATGGCGTCGGTGTGGGCCACGATCCACCGGGTCGGCGTGGCCCCGGGCCGGATTGCCACCAGGTTGGCATCCTCCCGGGTCTCCCCGCCGAGCGCCGTCCAGCCCAGCGCCACGCCGGCCACGACCAGCCCGAGGGCCGCGAGGCCGACCAGCCAGGCGAAGAGCGCGAGCCAGGCGGGCCCCCCGCCCACCGTGAGGAGGGGGATCTGGACCAGGGTGAGCCACCCCAGCCCGGCGCCGGCGAGCGGGAAGGCGGAGAGTGGGGCGGTGGGGAAGCTGAATCGGCGCTCGCGCACCTGGTACCCGAGCCGCTCGAGGTGGAGCGCCAGGAGCCGCCGGGCCTCCACCGCCGCGGGCGTGCCTGCCTCGCGGGCCAGCTCGAGCACGCGCGCCACGGTGTCATCGGGGCGCAGCACGCCTACCCCCTCCGGCCGCCCCGCCGCCGGGCCGCCGCGCCCAGGGGCACGCCGAGCGCGGCGGCCGCGATCCGGCCCGCCTCCTCGGTGATCGTCCCGGCGTCGCGGTGCCGGGCCAGGTCGGTCGCGAAGGACTGGGCGCCGTCCTCCCCCTGATCCAGCAGCGCCCGCAGCGCGGCGGCCCCGTCCGGCTCGCGCAGCGCCGCGCGCGCGCTGTCGCCCACCGGCAGGAACTCGAAGGCGGCGACGCGGCCGGGGCCGGTCGCCCGGGGAAGGAGCTGCTGCGCCACCACCGCCCGGAGATTCTCGGCCAGGCGGAGGCGGCCGATCTCGCGCTCGTCCACCGGGAAGAAGGCCTGCGCCCGCGCCACGGCGCCGGCGACGTCGGGTGCCGCCATCTCCAGCAGGACCAGGCGCCCGGTTTCGGCGGCCTTGAGCGCGGTGTCGAGCGTGTCGAGGTCCGGCACGTCCCCCACCACGATCACGTCGGGGTCCTGCCGCAGGGCGGCACGCAGCCCGACCGCCACCGATTCCGTGTCGACCCCCACTTCGCGCTGGGTGATGCTGCAGTGGAGGTCGCGATGCAGGTAGCCGATGGGGTTCTCGATCGTCACCACGTGCCGGTGGTGCTCGCGGTTGACATGGTCCATCATCCCCGCGATGGTCGAGCTCTTCCCCGCCCCACCCAGCCCGGCGACGATCACCAGCCCGCGCTCCGCCGAGGCGATCTCGCCCAGCGGCTCGGGGGCACCCAGAACGGCCAGGGTGGGCACGGTGAAGGGGATCACCCGAAGCACGATCATCAGGGAGGAGCGCTGCCGAAGCAGGTTCACGCGGAAGCGCCCCACCCCGGGGATGCCCCAGGAGCAGTCGAAGTCGGTGAGCCGGTCGATCCGCGCCCGCGCCTCCTCGCCATGCACCAGGTGGAGCGCGATGGCGCGGGTCTGCTCCGGCGTGAGTCGCTGCTTGGTGAGGGGCACCAGCGTGCCGTCGATGCGGGCGCGGAAGACGTCACCGGCCTTGATGTGCAGGTCGGAGGCGCCGCGGTCCACTGCCACCTTGATGATCTTCTCCATCGCCCCGAGCTGGGGACGCGTGGCGCTCATCCAGTACCCTCCGGCGAGAGGAATCCCATCGTCTCGTGCACCTCCCGGAGCGTGGCCCGGGCCATCGCCCGCGCCCGCGCCGCGCCCGCCCGCAG
>JAICEH010000131.1 GCA_025924275.1 Gemmatimonadales bacterium
CCGACGAGCGGCTGGAGGAGGCGGTGCAGGAGGTCTTCGACCTGCGGCCGGCCGCCATCATCAGGGACCTCGGGCTCCTCGCCCCGATCTACGGCGGTACGGCCGCGTACGGGCACTTCGGCCGCGTGCCCGCGCGGGTCCGGGCGACGAGCCTGCTCGACGGGGGCCGCGGGGCCGAGGTGGATCTCTTCACCTGGGAGCGCACCGACCGGGCGGACGCGCTCCGGCGGGCCGCGGGGGGGTGAGCCGGTGATCGAGGTGGCCGTCGCGCAGCTGGGCGTGGACCGGACCACGAACTCGCCGGTCGTGATCCTGCGCGAACGGGAAGGCACCCGGGTGCTCCCCATCTGGATCGGTCCGGCGGAGGCGAGCGCCATCGCGATGGAGCTGCAGGGGGTCAAGTTCCAGCGGCCCCTCACCCACGACCTGCTGAAGCAGGTGATCGTCGGGCTCGGCGGCAGCCTGCAGCATGTCTACATCCGCTCGGTGCAGGAGAACACCTACTTCGCCGAGCTGCTCATCCGCCGGGGCGAGGATGCCTTCCAGGTCGACGCCCGGCCCTCCGACAGCATCGCGCTCGCCCTCCGGCTCAAGGCGCCCATCTTCGCCTCCGAGGGGCTGCTCGGCGAGGGGGACGACGACGGCTCCGGCGGTGAGGGCGAGCCCTCACCGGACGACGCCGCGGCGGATGCCCTCAAGCGCTACCTGGAGCAGCTCGATCCCGAAGACTTCGGCAAGTTCTCGCCCTGACGCGGCGGTCGCCCTCCTGATCCTCCTCGCCGCGGCCGCGCCGGCCGCGGCCCAGCAGGCCCGGGTCGGCGGCCGCGTCGTGCTGGTGGGCGCGGGGGATTCGCTGCCGGTGGCCGCGGCCGTCGTCCTCCATCGGGTGAGCCGCACGGAGCAGGGGCCGGTGGACTCGCTGCGGACCGGGGCCGACGGCCGGTTCGCGTTCCGGGCCGCCCTCGACACCGCGGGGATCTACCTGGTGAGCGCCCACTGGGCCGGCGTGGCCTACTTCGGCCGGCCGGTGCCGGCCGCCGAGGCCCGCCGCGGCGCCGAGGTCACGGTGGCGGTGGCCGACTCGAGCAGCGCCCAGCCGGTCCGGGTGACATCGCGGCACCTCGTGATCGGGGCGCCCGAGGAAGGCATCACCCGCCAGGTCATCGAGGTGATCCGGCTGCGCAATCCGGGGCCGGCGAGCCGGGTGGCCCCCGACACGATCTCGCCGGCCCTCTCCCTCCCGCTTCCCGCCGGCGCGGCCGAGCTCGTTTCCGCCGAGGGCGACTTCTCCGGGCCGGCGGTCGAGCTCCGCGATGGACGGCTGGAGATCATCGCGCCGATCCCGCCGGGGGACGCGCAGTTCCTCGTGACCTATCACCTCGACGCCGAGGGGGACGCCGCGCTGCGGTTCGACTCGGGTGTGGACTCGCTCGAGGTCCTCCTCGAGGAGACCGACGCATCGGTGAAGGCGGACTGGCTCCGGCCGTCGCCTCCCGATCCCGCCGCCCCGGTCCGGCTCGCCGGGTGGACCGGGCGGGCGGCACCCGGTGCCATCCTCGTGCTCCGCTTTCCCCGCGGGCCGTCCCGGGCGCCGCGCTGGCTCCTGCCCGCGCTCGTGCTGCTCCTGGGCGCGGGCCTCGCGCTCGCGACGGCCCGCGCCCTTGCGCGCCGCCACCCCGGCCCCTAGGTTCGCCCACGTCATAGCGAACGGGGACGCTCGGAAGCCGGTGAGAAGCCGGCGCGGCCCCGCCACTGTAACGGGCACACTCACTTCGTCCTCGACGCCACTGGGAAACCGGGAAGGCGGACGAAGGCCCGGAGCCAGGAGACCTCTCCGTTCGCGCCACCACTGTCACCCTCGGGGGAGGGCCAGGTGGCGCCGTTCCCGCCCGGTAGTCCGGCGGATTCGCGCCCATCCTCGCCCGCCCAGGATGGGCGGTTTCATTCCCAGCCTCGCCCGTAGCGCCCGCCGGCTCCTCGCCGCCACGCTCACGGCGGCCGCCTGCGCGGGCGAGCCGCGTCCGGCGGTGGGTGGCCCGCAGGTGGTGGACGACGCGGGCGACACGGTCGCGCTCGCCCGCCCGGCCGTGCGGGTGGTGTCGCTCCTGCCGGCCTACACCGAGCTGCTCTTCGCCCTCGGTGCGGGCGGTGCCCTGGTGGGCCGCACGACCTGGTGCGACTGGCCCGCGGCGGCGCTGGCCGTGCCGAGCGTCGGCGACGGCCTCGCCCCGAACGTGGAGGCCATTCTCGCCCGCCGCCCCGACCTCGTTCTCGTCTACCGCTCGGCCGCGAACGCCGAGGCGGTGGCGCGGCTCCGGGGCCTTGGCATCGCCGTGGCGCAGTACCGCACCGACGGACTCGACGACCTCGCCCGCGCGGCGGGAGCCCATCCGCGCCCTCATCCTGGTCGGCGAGCAGCCGCCGATCGCCATCGGTCCCGCGAGCTACCTGAGCGAGGTCGTGGTGCTGGCGGGCGGTGCCAACGCGTTCGGCGACCTTCCCGGCGCCTCGGCGCCGGTGAGCCTCGAGGCCATCGCCGCCCGGGACCCCGACGTCGTGCTGGTCCTCGGCGCGAGCCGGCCCGCGGCCTTCGGACGGCCGGAGTGGCAGGCGGTGCGCGCCGTTCGCGAGCGCCGGGTGGTGACCCTCGAGGGCTCCGAGTGGGATCGCCCGGGGCCGCGCACGCCCGGGGCGGTCCGTGCGCTGGCCGCACGCTTGGCGGAGCTCGGCCCGTGAAGGGGTGGCTGCTGGCAGCGGCGGCCGCGCTCGCGGTCGGCACGGGCCTCGCGCTGGGGGCGGTCGCCCTCGGGCCCACGGCGCTCTGGCGCGGGATCAGCGGGGCCGACCCGGAGGCGGCCACCATCCTGTGGAGCATTCGCGCGCCGCGGGTCGCCCTCGCGTTCCTGGTGGGGGGAGGGCTGGGCGTGGCCGGTGCGGCACTGCAGGCCCTGGTCCGCAACCCGCTGGCCGATCCCTACCTGCTGGGGATCTCGGGCGGGGCCGGGCTCGGGGCCGTCACCGCCATCGCCCTCGGGCTCGCCGCGGCGTGGGCCCTCCCGGCCTTCGCCTTCGCGGGCGGGGTCGCGGCGCTCGTCATCGTCTACCGCCTCGCCCTGGCGGCGGGACGGCTGGATCCACGGACGCTGGTGCTGGCCGGCGTGGTCGTCGGTTCCTTCGCGGGGGCGCTCACCAGTGCGATCCTGGTCCTCTCCGACGCGCCGCGGCTCCGGAACGCCTTCCTGTGGCTGCTGGGAGGGTTTTCGGCGGCCTCCTGGCCCGCGGTGCTCGCGTTCGGCGCCTACGCGGCGCCGGCGCTCGCGGTGCTCATCGTGCTCGGCCGCCGGTTCGACCTGCTCGCGCTGGGCGAGGAGGCCGCCGCCCACCTCGGCGTGGACGTGGATCGGGCCCGGCGGACGGCCTACCTCGCTTCGGGCCTCGTGGCGGGCGCCGCCGTCGCGGTGTCGGGCGTGGTCGGCTTCGTCGGCCTGGTGATGCCGCACGCGATGCGGCGGGTGGTCGGGCCGCTGCACGGACGGCTCCTTCCGGCGGTGTTCGTCGCGGGGGGCGCGTTCCTGGTCCTGGCCGACGTGCTCGCGCGCACCGTCGTCCGGCCGGTGGAGCTGCCGGTGGGCGTGGTGACGGCACTCGTGGGCGTGCCGGTCTTCGCCGTGCTGCTCCGGCGGGAGGCCGCGTGATCCTCCGGGCGGAGGGGATCACGGCGGGCTACCAGGCCCCGGTCCTCCGGGAGCTGACTTGCGCCGTCGAGCCCGGGAGCCTGCTCGCCGTGGTCGGGCCGAACGGGAGCGGGAAGACCACGCTGCTGCGGGTGCTGCTGGGCCTGCTGGCGCCCTCCGGGGGCACCGTCACCCTGGCGGGCCGGCCGGTGGGCGACTGGTCCCGGCGTGACATCGCCCGGGCAGTGGGCGTCGTGACCCAGCGCGAGGAGGATCCCTTCCCGCTCCGGGTGGACCAGGCCGTCCTCCTCGGCCGCTACCCGTACCTCGGGCCCCTGTCCCCGCCGCGCGCGGCCGACCGCGAGGCGGTGGTCGTGGCGATGGCGCGGGCGGACGTGCTCCACCTCCGCGGCCGCACGACGGACCGGCTGAGCGGAGGAGAGGCCCAGCGGGTGCGCGTGGCCCGGGCGCTCGCGCAGACCCCGGCACTGCTGCTTCTCGACGAACCGACCGCGTCGCTCGACGTGCGGCACGAGATGGAGCTCCTCGAGCTGGTGCGCGGACTGGCCGACCAGGGTCTTGGCGCGCTCGTGATCACCCACCACCTGAACCTGGCCGCCCGCTACGCCGACCGGATGCTGCTGCTCGACGCCGGCCGGGCTGCCGGGCACGGGCCCCCGACGGCCGTGCTCAGCGAGGAGGCCGTCTCCCGCGTCTTCGCCTGGCCGGTGGCGCGCACCACCTGGCGGGACGGGTCACCCCAGATCGTCCCCCTCCGGCCCTCGGAGCGATGAGACCCGACGGCACGACGGCGCGATGACCCACGACTCCCGACTTGCGATGGACGACCGATGACCAGCCGCCTGCTGCTCCTGTCCGCCCTTCTCCTCGCCCCTGGGACCCTCAGCGCCCAGGAGCCCGTCGAGCTGGAGGAGATCGTGGTCACGGCCACGCGCTCTCCGGAGCGTGCGGACCGGGTCCCCTCGGCCACCACGGTGCTCGATGGCGAGACTCTCCGGCGGCGAGGCATTCGCTATGTGGCGGACGCACTCCGCGAGGTGCCCTCGCTCCAGGTCGTCCCGACGGGGTCGTGGGGCGGGGTGACCTCGCTCTTCCTGCGGGGCGGGGAGAGTGACTACGTCAAGGTGCTGGTGGACGGCGCGCCGCTCAACGCCCCTGGCGGATACGTCGACCTCGCCGCCCTCACCCTCGACAACATCGAACGGGTGGAGGTGGTGCGCGGCCCTTCGAGCGTGCTCTACGGCTCCGACGCGGTGTCGGGCGTGGTGCAGCTCTTCACGCGGTCAGGAAGCGGACCGCCCCGGGCAGGGGCCGCGCTCACCGGCGGCAGCTTCGGCAGCTGGGCCGGAGAGCTTTGGGGCGCGGCCGGCGGGTCCCGCCTGGGAGGCAGCTTCGGCGCCTCGCGGGCCGTCACCGACGGCACCTACGACTTCAACAGCGACTTCGACAACACGGTGCTGAGCGGCCGGCTCCACGCCACGCCCGGTGCGGCGACCGACCTCGCGGTGAGTGCCCGGTGGGGAGATCACACCTCCCACTTCCCGACCGACTTCACCGGCCAGCCCGTCGACCGGAACCAGCGCACCTTCGAGCGCGCCCTCACCCTGGGGATGGACGCAGGCCACCGGTTCTCGGAATCCGTCGAGGCGCGGCTCGGCCTCGCGGTTCTCGACGCGGACGGCGGTTCGGCCGACGATCCGGACGGCCCCGCCGACACCACCGGATTCGCCTATGCCTCCCAGCGGGAGCGTGACGTCGCGCGTCAGGGCGCCGACCTTCGGGTCCGCGTCCGGCCCGGGGGTACCCTGGCCCTCACGGCGGGCCTGGCACTCGAGCGGGAATCGGAGGCCCAGTCGGGTTGGGCGACGTCGAACTTCGGCGACGGGCCGTTCACCGAGCCCGATACCCCCTTCGACCGGAGCCGGACGACCCGCGGGTGGTACGCGCAGGCGCTCACGGCACCGGTCGAGGCGCTCTCGCTGACGGCCGGGGCGCGGGTGGACGACAGCGAGGCCTTCGGGAGCTTCACCACCTGGCGACTGGGGGCGGCACTGCGCCTCCCGTCCGGCACCCGGCTCCGGGCCATGGCCGGCACCGCGTTCAAGGCGCCCACCCTGGCGGAGACCTACGCCGACTCACCCTTCGAAGTGGGGAACGCGGCCCTCGTGCCCGAGCGCACGGGCAGCTGGGAGGTCGGCGTGGCACAGCAGATTCTCGCCGGGGCCGTGACGGTCGAGGCGTCCTGGTTCGACCAGCGGTTTCGCGACCTGATCCAGTACCAGTCGGCCGACCCCGGCGAGCCGACC
>JAICEH010000132.1 GCA_025924275.1 Gemmatimonadales bacterium
GGGCACGTTCGATCCCGATGCCGCCCCGCGGGGCCACTGGACCGACTACCTGGGCGGCGCGGTGCGCGCGCTCCGAGCCGGCGGGGCGATCCTGGCCGGCGCGCGACTGGCGGTGGCAAGCGATGTGCCGGCCGGAGCGGGCCTGGCCAGCTCGGCCGCCCTCACGCTCGCCGCCACGCGGGTCCTGGCCCGGTTGGCGGGGCGGCGGGTGGGGCCCGCGGCGCTGGCGGAGATCGCCTACCACGCCGAGCACGATGAGGTCGGCGTCCGGTGCGGTCGGATGGACCAGGTGGTCGGCGCCCACGCCAGGGCCGACACCCTTCTGCTGTACGACAGCCTGTCGGGGGAGATCCGCCACCTCCCCTTCCGGTTGCACGTGCACGTCCTGGAGACGGGTGTGAGCCACGCGCTGGCAGCGGGCGCGCTCAACTCCCGCCGCGCGGAGTGCGAGGCCGCCGCCGCCACGCTGCGGGGCCAGGGCATGCTGGAGGGACCGCTCGCCCTGCTGCCCGCCGATCGTCTCGCGGAGGCCGAGACGCTGCTGCCGGCGCCGCTGGCGCGGCGGGTGCGCCACGTCCTCACCGAGGTGAGCCGGGTCCGGGCGGCGGTGGCCTGCATCGAGGGGGATGACCTCGCCGGCCTGGGCCGCGTGCTGGCGGAGGGCCATGCCTCGCTCCGCCTGGACTTCGAGAGCTCGTGCCCCGAGGCGGATCTCCTGGTCGAGACGCTGATGCACCACGGCGCCCACGGGGCCCGCCTGACCGGGGCGGGATGGGGCGGGGCGGTGCTCGCGCTCTTGCCCGCGGGCCGGGAGCGCGCGATCCTCCGGCGGACCCGGTCGGTCTACCAGGCCGCCTTCGGGAGGCCGCTGGTCGCCTGGCAGAGCCGCCCCGCGGGCCATGCCCGGTTCGAGGAGCTTCCCGACTGAACCGTGCCGGGTTGCCCGCCCGCGCCGCCGTGCCGATGTTCCCCGACGTGCCCGGGTGGTGAAATGGCAGACACGGCGGACTTAAAATCCTCCGAGCTTCGGCTCATGCGGGTTCGACTCCCGCCCCGGGCATTCCCCCACCAGGCAGAGCGATGGCGAAGGCCGGCACGGAGCAGGCGGATCAGGAGGACCTGGACTCGCTCACGGACCGCCTGGTGCACCTGCACCGCGCGCTCTACGCGGAGGCGCGGCAGGCCCTGCTGATCGTGCTCCAGGCCCGCGACGCGGCCGGCAAGGACTCGCTGATCAAGAAGGTGTTCGGGCCGCTGGATCCGCAGGGCTTCGCGGTCCACGCCTTCCGCCAGCCCACCGCCGACGAGCTGGAGCGGGACTACCTCTGGCGGGTCCACCTCCGGGTGCCGCCGAAGGGCGCCATCGCGGTGTTCAACCGGTCGCATTACGAGGACGTGCTGCCGGTGCGGGTCTACGGGCTGGTCCCCGCGGCGGAATGGGGGCGGCGCTACGACCAGATCAACGCCTTCGAGCGGCACCTGACCGAGAACGGGGTCACCATCCTCAAGATCTTCCTCGACATCTCGAAGGAGGAGCAGCGGAAGCAGCTCCTCGAGCGGATCGACGACCCGGAGAAGCAGTGGAAGTTCCGCCCCGGCGACCTCGACGACCGGGACCGCTGGGAGGACTTCACCGCGGCCTACGAGGAGCTCCTCCGGCGGTGCGACACCGCGTGGGCACCGTGGCACGTGATCCCGGGCGACGACCGGAAGCGGCGCAACCACGCCGTGGCCCGGCTGGTCGTCGCCACGCTGGAGCGGATGTCCCCCCGCCTCCCCGACCCCGATCCCTCGATCCAGGCCCACCGCGCCCGGCTCTCCTGATGCACCTCCTCCTCGTCGCCGGGGCCCGCCCCAACTTCATGAAGGTGGCCCCCATCCTCCGCGCGGCCCGCGCAGCGGGGCACCGGGCCACGCTGGTGCATACCGGGCAGCACTATGACCACCAGATGTCGGCCGCCTTCTTCGCCGACCTCGGGATGCCCGACCCGGAGTACCACCTCGGCGTCGGCTCCGGCTCCCACGCCGCGCAGACCGCTCGCGTGATGGAATCCTTCGAGCCGGTGCTGCTCGAGGCCGGGCCGGACTGGGTGGTGGTGGTGGGCGACGTCAACTCGACCCTCGCCTGTGCGCTCGTCGCCAGCAAGCTGGTCGAGCGGACCGGCGCGCGGATCGCCCACGTCGAGGCGGGCCTCCGGAGCGGGGACTGGCGGATGCCGGAGGAGGTGAACCGCGTGCTGACCGACCGGCTGGCGCACTGCCTCCTCACGCCCTCCCGCGATGCGGAGCCGAACCTCCTGGCCGAGGGCATCGAGGCCGCGCGGATCGAGTTCGTGGGCAACGTGATGATCGACACCCTGCGGCAGCAGCTCCCCCAGGCGCGCGCCCGGCGGCTTCCCGCGGAGCTCGGGCTCACCCGCGGGGCGTACGTGGTGACCACGCTGCACCGGCCCAGCAACGTGGACGACCCGCAGTCGCTCCGGGCGGTGCTCGAGGCGCTGGGACGGATCGGCGAGCGGATGCCGGTGGTCTTCCCGGTGCATCCCCGCACCCGGAAGAATGCCGCCGCACTCGGCCTCGAGCCGTTGCTGGCGCGCTTCCGCCTCCTCGAGCCGGTCGGCTACCAGGACATGCTGGCCCTCACCCAGGGTGCCGCGGTGGTGCTGACCGACTCGGGTGGGCTGCAGGAGGAGACCACGGCGCTCGGGATCCCCTGCGTGACCCTCCGGGAGCAGACCGAGCGGCCGGTGACCGTCACGGAGGGCACCAACCGGCTCGCTCCCTGGCCACTCACCCCCGACGGGGTGGAGGCGTCGTGGGCCGCGGCGCTGACGAGCCGGGACGGGATGGCCCGGATCCCGGAGGGCTGGGACGGCCGGGCGGCGGAGCGCATCGTCGCGGCGCTCGCCGCGCGCACGCCGGCGTGAGCCGGGCGCGGTTCCTGGGCGAGGCTTGGCCGCCGTGACGCCGCCCGCGTAGCTTTCGGCACTTTCCCGACCCCGGGCACTCCACCGAATGACCGCTCCCCCGCCGCCCCTCACCGGGCGTCCCATCCGTTTCGCGCTGGTCGGCTGCGGCCGGATCAGCAGCCGCCACCTCGAGGCGTTCACCCGCCACGCCGGCCAGGCCGAGGTGGTGGCGGTGTGCGACACCGACCGCGCCGCGCTCGCCGCCGCGGCGGAGCGCACCGGGGCGCGCCCCTTCGAGTCCCTCGACCGGCTCCTCGCCGGCTCCGACGCCGACGTCGTCGCGCTCTGCACGCCCAGCGGCCTGCACGCGGAACAGGCGGTGCGGGCGGCGGAGGCCGGGCGACACGTGGTCACCGAGAAGCCGATGGCCACGCGGTGGCAGGACGGCCTCCGGATGGTCCACGCCTGCGACCAGGCCGGGGTCCGGCTCTTCGTGGTCAAGCAGAACCGCCGGAACCCGACGCTGCAGCTCCTCAAGCGGGCGGTGGACCTGGGGCGGTTCGGCCGGATCCACTCGGTCCAGGTCAACGTCTTCTGGAACCGGCCGCAGGAGTACTACGACAGCGCGGCGTGGCGCGGCACCTGGGAGTTCGACGGCGGCGCCTTCATGAACCAGGCGAGCCATTACGTGGACCTGCTCGACTGGCTCGTCGGCCCGGTGGCGACGGTGCAGGCATTCACGGCCACGCTGGGCCGCAACATCGAGGTGGAGGACTCGGGCGTCGCCACGTTCCGCTGGCGCTCGGGCGCCCTCGGGGCGATGAACGTGTCGATGCTCACCTACCCCCGGAACCTCGAGGGGAGCATCACCCTCATCGGGGAGGCCGGGACCGTGCGGGTGGGCGGGGTGGCGGTGAACCGGATCGAGCACTGGGCCTTCGCCGAACCGCACGCGGATGACGCCCTGGTCGACCAGGCGAACTACGACACCGAGTCGGTGTACGGCTTCGGCCACGCCGCCTACTACGAGAACGTGCTCGCGGCCCTCCGGGGCGAGGCGGGGGCCGACACCGACGGGCGCGAGGGGCTCAAGTCGCTGGAGCTGCTGGTGGGGATCTACCTCTCCGCGCGGGACGGCCGGCCGGTCGGCCTGCCGCTCGAGTTCTGATGCGCTGGGTCGCGGCCGTGCTGCTCCTCTGCACCGGCGGTGCCTCCCGCGCGCTGGCGCAGGACTCGGCCGCCGCCGGGTTCCATCCCGACGGCCTCCGGCCGGGGGACTTCGTGCGCGTGGCCGTGTGGCGCGAGCCCGACCTGTCCGGCGAGTTCCAGGTGGATCGCCGGGGCTTCGCGACCTTCCCCAAGCTCGGGCCGGTGCCGGTGGCGGCGATGCATCCCGACAGCATCCGCCCGGCGCTCCTCGCCGAGTACGCCAAGTACCTGGTGAACCCGAGCGTCGAGGTGGTCCCGCTCCGGCGGGTGTCGGTGCTCGGCGCGGTCGCCAAGCCGGGACTCTACCCGGTGGATCCGACGATGACGCTGGCCGACGCGGTGGCGCTCGCGGGCGGCGCGGCGCCGGACGGGAAGCGGGAGGTGGTGGAGCTCCGGCGCGGGGCGGAGGTGGTGGTGGCGAAGCTCGACGTGCTGATGCCGGTGAGCCGGACCCCGCTCCGCTCGGGCGACCAGCTCTGGGTGCCCCAGAAGAGCTGGCTCAGCCGGAATCCCTGGATCTTCACCAGCATCGTCGCGGCGGCGGCGACCATCGGCGCCGTGGTGATCGCCCAATGAGCGGGGAACTCACCCCGCTCGGGGGCGGCCTCCCGTCCTTCCGTCCCGCCAGCCAGCCGCCCGGCGGCGGGCCGGGGGCCTGGCCTTCGCCGCCCCCGCGCGCCCCTGCCGACGGCGAGATCGACCTGCGGGAGGCGTGGGTGATCCTGCGGCGCAACTGGTGGATCCTCGCTGGCTGCACGCTGCTCGGGCTCCTCGCCGCCCTCGCCTACGTCGAGCTCGCCCCCCCGATCTACCGCTCCAGCACCACGCTCCAGTTCCAGGAGAAGGCGAGCACCGTGCCGGTGCTGGACGCGTTGCGCGACCTGCAGGGCGGCACGGAGATCGGCACCGAGATGGAGGTGCTCCGGAGCCGGAGCCTGGCCGAGGCGGTCATCGATTCGCTCGGGCTGCAGGTGCTGGTGGCGGGCCCGCGGGGCACCCGGCGGACGATCGCACTGGCCTCGGTGCAGGCCGACGCCGACGCGCCGGAGAGCCGGGTACGGTTGGAGCGGGGCAGGGACGGCCGGTTCACCGCTGACCGGCTGGACGGGGACGCCGGGGAGGAGCTCGGCATTGCCGCGCCGGGCGAGCCCCTCCGGCTGCCGGGGGCGACGGTGGTGCTCGCCCCCTCCGCCGCGGAGCTGGGCCACCTCGAGTTCGAGGTCATGCCGCGGACGATGGCGGCCCAGGCCTTCGGGGAAGCGCTCCACGTGTCGCGGCCCAACCGCGACGCGAACGTGGTGCAGCTGCGCTTCGACGCCCGGGATCCCGAGCTGGCCCGGGACGTGGTGAACGTGCTGGCGCACCAGTACCTCACGCGGCGGAACGCCGTACGCAAGGTCGGGGACCGGAGCACGGTGGACTTCCTGCGCTCCCAGGTGGACACCCTGCAGGGCCAGCTCCGCGCCGCGGAGGACGCGGTGCGCCGGTTCCGGGAGCAGAACCGGGTGGTGAGCCTCGAGGTCGAGGCGCAGGCGCAGGTCGAGCGGCTCGTGGGACTGCAGGCCCAGCGGGCCGAGCTGGAAGCCGAGCGCGAGGCACTCGCTGGTCTCCTCGTGGAGGCACGCGCCGAGGCGCCGGCCGGCGACGGTCCGTCGCCCTTCCGCCGGCTGCTCGCCTTCCCGTCCCTGCTCCGGAACCAGACCACCTCGACGCTGCTCCAGGCGCTCACCGAGCGGGAGACCGAACTGGCGCAGCTTCGGGTGCGGCGGACCCCGGCGGACCCGGACGTCCAGGCGGTCGCCCGGCAACTCGAGGCGCTCGAGGTCCAGTCCGCGGCGGTGGTCTCGAC
>JAICEH010000133.1 GCA_025924275.1 Gemmatimonadales bacterium
CATCACCGGGGCGATCATCGAGGCCTGCTGGCGCCTCGAGCTGCCGGCCCACCGGGTGGCCAAGCTGTCCGGCATCGGCTGCTCCTCCAAGACCCCGACGTACTTCCTCGGGCGGAGCCACGGCTTCAACTCGGTGCACGGGCGGATGCCGTCCCTCACCACCGGCGCGAGCCTGGCCAACCGGGACCTGACCTACATCGGCGTCTCCGGCGACGGGGACACGGCCTCCATCGGCCTGGGCCAGTTCTGCCACGCCGTCCGGCGCAAGCTCAACATGACCTACGTGGTGATGAACAACGGCTGCTACGGCCTCACCAAGGGCCAGTTCTCCGCCACCAACGACAAGGCCAGCCCCTCCAAGAAGGGCGAACCCAACCCGTTCGACGCCATCGACCTCTGCCAGATGGCGATCTCGCTCGGCGCCGGCTTCGTGGCCCGCTCCTTCTCGGGCGACCGGGAGCAGCTGGTGCCGCTCATCATGGCGGCCCTCCGCTACCGGGGCTTCGCCTTCCTCGACGTGATCAGCCCCTGCGTCACCTTCAACAACCACCCCACTTCGACCAAGAGTTTCGACTGGGTCCGGGCGCACAACGCGGCGGTGGACCGGCTCGACTTCGTCGCCGAGCGGGAGGAGATCACGGTCGCGTACGGCGAGGGGACCGCGGTGGACGTCGAGATGCACGACGGCTCGCGGCTCCGGCTCTTCAAGGTGGACGGGAGCCACGACCCGCGGAGCGCCGACGAGGCCCTCGACACCATCCGCCGCAAGGCCTCGGCCGGCGAGGTCGCCACCGGCCTGCTCTACGTGAACGAGGAGCAGCAGGACCTCCACGACGTCCTCAACACCAGCGCCCGCCCGCTCAACGCGATTCCCGCCGCGGAGCTCTGCCCGGGCTCCCGGGCGCTGGCGGCGATCAACGCCGCCCTGCGGTAGGACGGACGGCGCAGGCACACGGCCGCCGGCCCCGAGCAGGAGGGGCGTGGCGGCAGCCCTGAACCGCGACCCTCGCCCTCGAGCCGCCTCCGGGCCGCCGGGGCTCCGATGGTCCCCCCGCGTCGGGCGCCGCGAGAGCAGCTCACCAACGGGATTCCTTCCCCGGGCCCGGTCGAGCAGTCGACCGGGTCCGGTTCGGCGCTGATCCGGCGGTCCCTCAGCAGCCCTGTCCCCGCGGCGGGGACGGCGTCACGAGCAGGGCGCGGAACCGATCGTCATTCCGCAAGCGGTCGAACGGCGGATCGCAGCGCAGGTGGAACTGGAAATGGATGTCGCCCCGGGGCTCGAACCGGCCGAGCCAGGCCAGGGCGCCGTCGGCATCCCCCACCGCGGCGTGGGCCTGTGCCACGTAGGCGGCGGTATGGGCGTTGGGCATGTAGGAGGCTCCGAGCGAGTCGGCCTCCTGCAGGAGCGCCCTCGCCTCGCGGAGCCGGCCGGCACGCGCCTCGGCCACTGCGAGGCCCGCCACCGCGTTGGCATGCTCCACCTCGGTGCCGATCCGCCGGGCGGCGTCGAACGCCGCGAGGGCGCGGCCGAAATCACCGCGCTCCACCGCGACGTTCCCGGCGGCCTGCCGCCCCAGGAGGTAGTTGGGATCCACGGCGATGGTGCTGTCCGCCCACGCAGCCGCGCTGTCGTACTGGCGCCCCCAGTAATGGGCCAGCGCGAGAAAGGCCAGGCACTGCGTGTAGGCCGGTCCCCGCCGCACGCACTCGCGGAAGGCCCCGGTGCCGGCCGCCAGGTCGCCCGCGTCCGTGAGCGCCACCCCGTAGTTCCACCAGGTGAGGACGCTGGAGGAATCGGCTGCCAGGGCACGGCGGAGCGAGCGGAGCGTCGGCTGGGCGTCGGTGGGATCCACCAGGCGGTTCACGATCGCGCGCGTGAGCCAGACGTCGGCACTCAGCGAGTCGAGCGCCAGGGCCCGCTCCACCGCCGCGAGCGCCCGCTGGAGCAGGCTGTCCCGGCCCCGCGCCCCGGGCACGAAGGCACGCGCGTAGGCCTGCGCGTACGCCTTGGCGAGCCCGGTCCACGCCGGGACGAAGGACGAGTCGCGCCGAAGGGCTGCGCTGAACGCCGCCACCGCCTCGGCGTTTCCGCCCGGCGTCCGGCGATCGTACCCCCGCACCCCGCGTTGGTAGAGTACGGTCACCTCGGGGTCGGTGGCGGGTGCACGGGCGCCACCGGCGCGGGAGGTGAGCACCCATCCCGCCCCGGCGACGAGGATCAGCGCCAGCGCGACCGGCCAGCCGCGGAGCGCCTTCGACCGCAAGTACCCGCCGGAGGGGACTGGGGCCGCCGAACCACGGAGGGCGTCGAGGAACGTCGGTACGTCGGGGAAGCGATCCGCGGGCGCCCGCTCCAGGGCCCGGAGCACGGCGCGCTCCACGTGATCCGGCACCGTGGACCGCACCGGACGGATGGCCCGCGCCGCCTCAGCGAACCGCCGGGCGATGATCGCCTGGGCGGTCGGCCCGCTGAAGGGCGGTTCCCCGGCCAGCATCTCGTAGAGGATGGCCGCCAGGCTGTACTGGTCGCTTCGGGCGTCCACCCGGTCGGCCATGGACTGCTCCGGGCTCATGTACGCCGGCGTGCCGATGGCGAGCCCGGTGCTCGTGAGCCGCACGACCTCGGTGTCGGCCAGGGCCTTGGCGATCCCGAAATCCACGACGTACACCTGGGCACCGGTAAGGATGACGTTGTCCGGCTTGATATCCCGGTGGACGATGCCGAGGGCGTGTGCGGCAGTGAGGGCCGCACCCACCGCCTCGGCGATCCGCAGGGCCTCGTCGATCGGCAGTTGGCGCTCCCGGGCGAGACGCGCGCGCAGGGACTCGCCCGCGAGGTACGGCATCGCGTACCAGGGCAGCGGCTGCCCATCGGCGGTGGCGATGGACCCGGAGTCGAGGAGCGGGATGATATTGGGGTGCTGGAGTTGCCCGGTCAGGCGGACCTCGCGAACGAACCGATCCACGCCGATCGCCCCGGCCAGCTCGGGATGGAGGATCTTGAGGGCCACCGGCCGGTCGTGATCCTCGTCATGCGCCAGCCAGACCGTGCCCATCCCCCCGCGCCCGAGTTCCCGATCCAGGCGGTAGCGGTTGCCGACGACCCTGCCGGTGAGTTCGGGCATCGCGATCCTCGGGCTCCAAGATGCCGGGCCGGCGGCGCACCGTCCAGCAGGCGCGCTTGCGGTCCGGCTGGCCGGCCTCTACGTTGGCCGCCCAACCGCCGGCCCTCCTCGGCGCCAGCCTGACCCCCCCGGCCTCACCGGACCCGGAGCCCCGTGAACTGGACCCTGGCGGCCCTCCTCGGCTACCTCGTGGCGCAGCTCGCCATCGGCGCGTGGCTGGCCCCCCGGATCCACACGGAAGACGACTACCTCATCGGTGGGCGCCGCCTCGGCTACCCGCTCACCGTCTTCTCGATCTTCGCCACCTGGTTCGGCGCCGAGTCGTGCATTGCCTCGGCGGGCCGGGCCTACCGCGAGGGGTTCTCGCTGACCACGGCGGAACCGTTCGCCTACGGCGGCACCCTGCTCGCCATGGGGCTCATCTTCGCGGTCCCGCTCTGGCGCCGGAAGCTCACCACGATGGCCGACCTCTTCCGCCAGCGCTACGGGACCGGCGTGGAGCGGCTCGCGGCGGTCATTCTCGTGCCCAGCGGGATTCTGTGGGCCGCCGCACAGCTCCGGGGGTTCGGCCACGTCCTCACCACGGTGACCGATCTCGACATCCGCCTCGCGACCGCCGCCGCCGCGGGGTTCTGCGTGCTCTACACCATGCTGGGCGGGCTCCTGGCCGACGCGATCACCGACCTGATCCAGGGGGCGATGATCGTGGTCGGCCTGGTGCTGCTGGTGATCGTGGTGGTGGCGGACCTGGGCGGCGCGGGGGCGGCCCTTGCCGCGGTGGACCCGGCACGCCTCCGGGTGGTGGGGGCCGACGTGGCGCCGACGCCACTGGCGCTGCTCGAGGAGTGGGCGATCCCGATCGCCGGGTCGGTGGTGGCGGTGGAGCTGGTGTCGCGGGTGATCGCGGCGCGGAGCGCCGAAGTGGCGCGGAACGGTGCGCTGCTGGCGGGCGGACTCTACATCGCGGTGGGGATCCTGCCGGTCTTCCTGGGCCTCGCGGCCGGTGCGCTGGTGCCGGCGCCGGCCGACGCGGAGCAGTTCCTCCCCGCCCTGGCGCTCGAGGTGCTTCCCACCGCGGGGTACGTCCTGTTCACCGGGGCGCTCCTCTCGGCGATCCTCTCCACCGTGGACACGATCCTGCTCGTGGCCTCCGGGCTCCTCACGCACAACGTCATCGCGCCCGCGCTCCGCATTTCGAGCGACCGGACCCGCCTCGCGCTGGCGCGCGGCGGCGTGGTGGTCCTCGGGGGCCTGTCCCTGGCGCTCGCCCTGGGAGCCCGCGGGGTGGCGGACCTGGTCGAGGAGGCGTCGAGCTTCGGGAGTGCGGGCGTCCTGGTGGTGGTGTCGTTCGCGCTCTTCTCCAGCTTCGGGGGCGCGCTCGCGGCCGCGTCGTCGCTCGTGGGCGGGCTCGGTGGCTACGTCGCCCTGGCCGCGCGGGGATGGGACTACCCATTCCTCGGCTCGATCGCGGTGGCGTTGGCGTGCTACCTCGCCGGGAGCGGGATCGAGCGCCGGCTGAGCCGGACGGGCTGACGCGGCTCAGGCAGCGGGACGAGTCCGGAGCCACCGCTCGAGCGCCGCGAGGTCCGGGAAGATCTCGACGCCCTCCTGGCGCAAGGAGGCAGGCGCGCCCGTGCCGCCGACGAGAAGGGGCAACCCGCGGGGGAGCCGCCCCCGGAGTGCGCGGAGCGCTTCCGCGGGACTCCGCCGTGCCTGGGCCGCACAGCTCACGGCCACCGCCGCGATCGGGGCCTCACGCGCCAGCGCCACGATCTGATCCCCTGGCGTGTCGACGCCGAGGATCAGGACGCGCCAGCCCGCGAGCGCGAACACCAGAGCCGACATCTGCAGCCCCAGCCCGTGCAGCTCGCCGGGAAGGGTCGCGAGCGCAACGATCGGCCCGTCGGCGCGATCGTCCAGCGGCATCCGGACGACACGGAGGAAGTCGCCGAGGCACGCCGAGGCGAAGTGCTCGTGGCGCACCTCGAGCGCGCCGGCGGCCCAGGCCTCGCCGATCGCCGTGAGGAACGGGGCCGCCCTCTGCTCCAGGAACTCGATCGGGCCCAGTCGGGCCCAGTCGGCCTGGAAGAACCGGTTGAGCCGATCGCGGTCGAATCCGCGTGCCGCCTCGAGCAGGTCGGCCGGATCCGCGGGCGGGACGAGGGACGTCGCGTGCCGGGCGGGGGTCCGGGCGCGGCCGGCGCGCGGCAGGGCGGCGAGCAGCCCCTCGAGGGTGCCCTCGGACGCGGGAACGACCTCCGCGGCCCGGTGCCCCTGCTCGAGCGCCTTGGCGATGAGGCGGAGGCGGGTGATCGTGGCGAGGGGGTACACCCGATGGCCGGAGGGCTTCCGTTCGGCCACGGGAAAACCGTAGCGGCGCTCCCAGGTCCGGATCGTCTCCACGGGGATGCCGGTGGCGGCAGACAGCGCGCCGATCGCGAGCAGGCCGTCGGGGGCCGGCCGGGTCCCTGCCGGGGTCTGGGGGGGCATCCTGAAGCCTCCGATCCGGGTCCGATCCTGGACAGGTCTTGACTCCACAAGTGTAGCGGCGGGACCGGCGAGGCGCTTCGACACGAGGAAGGCCTGGCGAGCCGGGCCCCGGGATCCTGCACCCGGGACCGGCTCACACCCGCGGACTACGCGGCCCCGCCCCAGCGGCGCTGGATGCCCCTCCAGGTCAGCGCCTGGTACGCGGCCGCAACGCCCACCAGGCCGTAGATGATCATGCCGAGGGCATTCTTGTTGCCGAAGCCGCCGGCGCCGGTGATGGCGGCAACCAGGTCGAAGTTGGCGACGGCCACGAGGCCCCAGTTGAGCCCGCCGACGA
>JAICEH010000134.1 GCA_025924275.1 Gemmatimonadales bacterium
CCGACTCCTGGACCCGGTGCCGGGCGGCGGCGCGCTCGACCAGCGCCCGCGTGGCGGGATCGGCGAAGGCGAGGGTGTCGCTGCCGCCCTGCAGGGCGAGCAGCGCGAGGACTACTCCTCCGACTGCCACCGGCTCCGCCCATCCCGGTGGAGCCCGTATGCCTTGAGCCGACGCCAGAGCGTCGTGCGGCTGATGCCGAGGTGCTTGGCCGTTTCCGCCAGGCGCCAGTTGTGGGCCTCGAGCGAGGCGACGATCGCCTCCTTCTCGCGGGCGGCGAGCGTCGTGGCACTCGCCGGACCGGGGATGAACATCGCCTCGCCCAGGTCCAGCGAGCCGATCCGGAGGGGTCGGACCCGCCCGCCAAGCTCGGCCAGCTGGGGTCCGATGGTCCCGGCAGGCTGGGCGAGGTCGATCGAGCCGGCCAGGGCCTCGCGCGCGGGCTGGTTGGCGTAGAGCACCTTGCCCTGGGCGTCGAACACCACCACCCCCTCCGCGAAGCCGTCCAGCAGGGCGCGGGCGAGGGGGGAGAAGACCGAGGGCAGGGAGGGCGGCGTCTGGGGTTCCGTCATCTGCATGAGTGACCTACGCTGGGGCGGTCCACGAGGTTTCAAGGAGGGACGTTAACCTGGGAACTCCTCCCCCACCACCGCCCCCACCGGGACCTGCCCCTGTTGACGCCTTTCCCCCAGGATCACGCACGCCAGCCCGGCGAAGATCGCCAGCCCGGCCCCCAGGGCGCGGCCGGTCAGTGCCTCCCCTTCCAGGGCCATCGGGGCCACGGCCGCGGTGAAGACCGGCTGCAGGTAGATGTAGGCCGCGACGAGGTTGGAGGAGACCCGCGAGAGCGCCCAGATGTTGAGGAAATAGGTGACGATGGTCGGGAAGAGGACGATGTAGGCGATCCAGGCCCAGGTGGAGGGCCGCACCGCGGCCAGGTCCGTCCGCGCCATGGCCCAGGCCCCGAGGGGAAGGGTGAAGAGCGTGGCGAACGCCATCACGTAGATGCTCACCGTGATCGGGTCGTACCGCCGGAGCAGCTCCTTCGACTGGACCAGGTACCAGCCGTAGCAGGCCATTCCCGCCAGGATGATGGCGTTCCCCAGGGCCTTCTCGCGCTCGAGCGCGATCCGGTCGGGGCCGATCAGCCACACGGAACCCGCCGCGGCGAGCGCGATGCCGGCGAGCTTGAGGAAGGAGGGGGCCTCCCGCCGGCCCAGCAGGGAGTAGAGCACGGTGAAGACGGGGATCGTCGCCACGATGATGGTGGCGTTGGTGGCGGTCGTGTGCCGGAGCCCGATCAGGAAGAGCCCCTGGTTCGCCACCACGCCGAGGAGCGAGAGGAAGGCGAGCCGGCCGAGGTCGGCCCGGTCCCGGATCCAGCGTCCGCGCCAGAGCAGGTTCCCGAGGCCCAGAAGGAGTGCCGCGCCGCCCACCCGCACCAGCACGAGCCCCATCGGGGGGAATTCGCGGAGCACGACCTTGCCCGCGATGGCCAGGCTCGCGAAGAGCGCCTGCACGAGGATGAGGGCGAGGTGGACGGGGAGGTTCATCGGCGGAGCGAGCCGGCTGCCTGGGTTCGGCCGGCGGGTTGGGCTGGCGTCCAGCCGTCCGGCCAGTAGGTTCCTCCCCTCGACCCAGGGGAGGAGCGCAGATGCCCGCGATCACTGGCGAGACCACCCGGAGGGACGCCGAGCAGGCCCGGGCGCGCATCGTGGAGGCGTCCCGCGCCGTCCTGCTCGAGGTCGGCACTGGCGGATGGACCGTGGATGCCGTGGCCCGCCGGGCCGGCTGCGCGAAGGGGCTGGTTCATTACCACTTCGGCACCAAGGGCGCCCTCCTCCTGGCGTCGGCGGCCCAGATCGCCGCAGCCCGCTGGCGGCGGATCGCGGCGGGGCTCGAGCTCAGGGGGCCCGCTGCGATCGACGCCCTCTGGGACTCCGTCCTCGCGGCAGTCCGGAGCGGGGAGACGCGGGCCCGCTTCGGGCTCCTCGCCCTCCCCGGGACTTCGGCGGCCTTCGCCCCACCAGAGGTCCTGCTCGAAGAACTCGCGGACCGGTTCCAGGACGCCTTCGACCAGGACGACATCGGGCTGGCGGACGCCGGGCTGCTCCTCGCTGCGCTCAACGGACTCGAGATGCTCCTGCTGGCCGGGACCGACGAATCGGCCGTCCGGGAGGCCTACCACCGCCTGCTCCTATACCTGGTCGGCTAGTCAGTCACCTGAATGGTCAGTGCCGCCGCCGGCCACCGCGGCGGTCGTTCCGCCGGTTTCCCCCACGGCCTTCCCGCTGGTCGCGCCCCCGCCGGCCGGACTGCTCGATCCGGCTGAGAGCCTCGTCGAGTTCCTCCAGGGTGGCCGCGACAATCGGGGGCCGGCGCCCCTGCTGGACCTCGAAGCGGAGGGGCCGGTCGAGGCGGGGCAGGTCGGAGGCCCGGAGCCGGCGGGCCTGGCCCTCCCGGAGGTGGAGGCGGACCACCCCCCGGCCGTGCTCCACGGCGTACTCGAGGGCGAGCGTGTCGCCCAGCAGCCGGACCGAGATGGGGAGCGCGTCCAGGGTGGCGCGGGTCGCCTCGTCCACCGAGAGCCGGACCGGGGTGCCCTGGAAGTCGGCCCAGCTCGACACGCCCTCCAGTTGCTGCAGCACCCGCCGGCGCACCGCGCCGGGCGCGGCGTTGGGCAGCGTGCCGGCCGACCGGCGCCAGTAGTCGTCGAGCTGGTGCACGGCGCGCCGGATCCAGGGCTGATCCGGGTGCGGCGCCTCGCCGGCGAGGAGCGCATCCGCCCGCGCCTCGCGGGCGAGCGGCCGGAGGTCCTCGGGGATCGTCCCCCGGAGGGGTTCCACCGCGGTCTCCAGCTCGAAGCCGAAGTACTCCACCCGGCGTTCCACCGCCAGCTGCGGGTGCTTCCGCGGCCCGCTGATGACCACCCTGGGCCGGCCCTCGGCGGCGTACTGCCGGATCAGGTCGTACGAGAGCGTCGTCCCCTCGATGCCCGCGCGCGGCACGCCGAACCGGTCGGCGAAGAACCGCAGCGTGCCCGCCACCGCACCCCAGCTTCCCGCCACCGACGTGCGGCTCACCCGGGCCTCCTGGCCATCCGCGGTGCGCTCGTCGATCACCAGGTCGAAGGGCTGGATCCGTGCCACCAGCTCGGCGAAGCGCCGGCGCACTTCCTTCGAGGCGTGCGGCAGCCGTGCCGGCAGGGGCAGCTCGAGCGAGCGGTAGACCGACGCGGTGCCGAGGGCCACGTCCTCGATCGCCTTGACCAGCACGCCGCGCCGCTCGGCCCACCCGGCCAGCTCCTCCTCGTCGAAGACGTGACGCGGGAGGCCGTAGACCTCGCCCAGGCGGCCGGCGTGGTTCACGGCGTCGGCGAACAGGTTGTACGCCGTCAGGTGGTCCGACCCGGTGGCGATGAGCCCGTGCAGGTCGCGCTCGTCGCGGGTCATCCGGTGCAGCGAGTCCACGTTGCTGCACACCGCCACCACCGGCACCAGGTCGGCGTCGGCGTGCACCAGCATCTCGCCCCAGGGGCGCTCCACCGGCATCGCCTCGACCTCGCGGCCATAGGGGGTGAGGCGCCCCTCCGCCACCAGCCCGCGCCCGGTCAGCCGCTCGACGGCCTTGCGGTAGGCGGTGCGGTCGAGCGGGACCGGCAGGTCGAGGTCACGCGCATCCACCCCGATCGCGGCACAGGTGATCGCCACCCGCTCGGCGTCTCCGGCGAGCTGGAACTCCGGCGGGCCGGGCCGGAGGCTGTCGAAGTGGAGCTCGCGGTCGGAGAGGATCGTGACCTCGCCGTTCGGCACGCGGCCGTGCACCCGCCCCGCCATCTGGAGGATCTCGTTGGCGCCGAGGTACATCCGGTGGAGCACGTTGCGGCCGCGGTCCACCACGTTGCCGTACCGGGCGTCGTAGATCACCACGGTGTCGAGCCCCCGGATGTTGAGCGCCGACTGGCCGGCGGCCGTCATCGCGAGGAGGAACGGCCGGTCCGCTCCCTCGGCCTCGAGGAATGGCCGGATCACGCGGATCGGCTCGCCGCCGTGGTAGAACGCGGAGTTGAGCCGCGGCCAGCGGGCCCCGAGATCCGCCGCGAGCTGCTCCACCTCGGCCCGGGTCGGCACGAAGACCGCGACGCCCCGGCGCTCCTTCACGATCCGGCGGATGGTGCGGTCGTCCAGGAACTCGGCCGGCTTGAGCGGCAGGACCTTCACCCGGGCCTTGAGCGCCGGGTCGAAGGCGCTGGTCTCCAGCACCTCGGCGCTGTCGAGGTACCGGGCATAGAACGCCGGGTCCACCGTGGCGCTGAGCCAGATGAACCGGCAGCCGGCACGCTTCCCCAGCGCCAGGCAGAGCTCGAGCTCGGCCGAGGTCTGGTGGATCTCGTCCACCACCACGGTGTCGTGGCCGGTGATGAGGTCGTCCTGGAACCAGCGCCGCGCGATCCCGGTGGTGACGATCACCACGTTCCAGGAGGGGGTCTCGGGCGTGGCCTCGCGCTCCCGGTTCACCACCCCCACGCGGAGCGGTGCGGCGAGGATGGACTCGGCGATGGGCCGGATCCCGAGGGTCTTCCCCGTGCCGGTGCCGGCCACGATGCCGAAGCCCTTCCCGTCCGCGGCCCAGCGCCGGAGCTCCCGCCCGTGGCGCTGCTCGAGCAGGGTGTCGAGCCGGAGGCCGAGGGCGAGCTCGATCGTCTCGCAGGCGGCACGGGTGGGGGCGATCACGATGACGCGGCCGCGGGGATGCTCGGCCTGCCGGAAGGCGGCCGGATCGGGTGGCAGCGCGTGGTCGCGGTGGGGCAGCACGCCGAAAGGTAGCCGCGGCCAGGCCCCGGGGGTGGCGGGCGGGGCGCTGCCGGAACCCGCCAGTCCGGGGCATCGTAGGGGAGTCACCCCTCCCCGGAGCCGTCCGTGACCGTTCGCCTCGTCCTCGTGGCCCTGCTGACGGGCGCCACGCCCCTCGCCGCCCAGTGGCCGCCCGAGAAGTTCACCAACCTCGAGGTCCTGCCCGACTCCATTCCCCGCGACACCCTGGTCCAGGTGATGGCCGGGTTCACCCGGGCGCTGGGGGTCCGCTGCACCTACTGCCACGTCGGGGAGGAAGGGCAGCCGCTCGCCACCTACGACTTCGCCTCCGACGAGAAGCACCCGAAGGAGATGGCGCGCCGGATGCTCCGGATGGTGGCGGCGATCAACGGCGAGTACCTCGGCGACCACCGGCACGGGGACGACCCGCCGGTGCGGGTGACCTGCGCCACCTGCCACCGCGGGCTCACGGCGCCACGGCCGCTGCAGGACCAGCTCCTGCTCGCTTGGCGCGCGGGAGGCATCGACTCGGCGCTCGCCGCCTACGCCGCGCTCCGCACCCGGTACTACGGGAGCGCGGCCTACGACTTCGGCGAGGTGGCCCTGGTGGATGCGGCGAACGGCGTGGACCGGGCCGGCACCATCGCCGACGCCGTGATCCTGCTCCGGCGCAACACGGAGGTGCATCCGGAGAGCGCGTTCGCCTGGCGGAGCCTGGCCGAGGGGCAGGCGAAGGCGGGCGACCAGGCCGGCGCCGTGGCGAGCTACGAGCGGGTGGTCCAGCTCCGTCCCGGCGACCAGCGGGCCGCAGCGCGGCTCAAGGAGCTGCGGGAGGGCGGCCGGTCCCCCTAGTGGGGCCCGGGCGAGCCGGGGCTCCGCACGGTCCCGCGCACGGCCTCGACCCGGAGCTCCACCCAGCCGTCCACCTGGTAGTACTCCACGCGGAGGTCGTGCCGCCCCGGTGCGATCTCCGCGTGGTCCACCCGGGACTCGCCGGGCGTCCACCGGTCAATGGCGAGGTGGCCGTCCACCCACACGCGCACCGCGTCGTCGCTGATCGTCCGGAGCGTGTACGTCCCGCCCGCGGGGAGCTCG
>JAICEH010000135.1 GCA_025924275.1 Gemmatimonadales bacterium
ACGACCCCGCGGGACAGCGCAGCGGGCACGCGGCTGCCGCCCGAGCTCGAGCCGGTCGTCCGCCGCTGCCTCGCGGCCCGTCCCGAGGACCGGGTGCCGTCGGCGCGCGCCCTCCGGCAGGCGCTGGACGTCGAAGGGGCGCACGTCGCGTGACCGCGGTCACGGTGGCACGCGGGCGGCGAGGTCTATGCTCAGCCCACGTGCCGGCAACCCCACACCCGGAGGAGGGGACGATGCGGCGCATGGCGGCGGGAGCAGCGATCCTGGTCGTGGCGGTGCTGGCGCCCTCGAGGGCGGAAGCGCAGGCGGCGGTGGGCGTGGCGCAGATCGGCGTCGTGTCGGCCCCGCCGGCCTGGCTCCAGGGCGGGACCGCGGAAGCCCCCGCGGTGGCGGGGCGGGAGGTCGCGCCCGAGGCCCTGGTGGCGGTCCGGCGTGCCGACCGGCAGACCGGGGTCACGCTGATGATCGTCGGCCTCGCCGGGGTGCTCACCGGGCTCATCGTGGACGAGAGTGCCATCACCATCGCGGGAGCGGTGGTGGGCGGGGTGGGGTTGTTCATGTATCTCAGCTAGGGGAACGGGGAGCGGGGAGCGGGAAGGTCGGGGTGCCGCGCGGGGGTCTGGTGAGGGCGGTGATGCCGACGTCGTCACTCGCCCGGGGAAGGAGGTGAACGATGCCGTCCAGGGTCGAGCGTTCCATCCTCCGGGGGCGGATCGGCGGGGCATTCCGGGTGCCGGGGACGGGCGGGTCGAGGTTCCGGGGCCTGGTGCTCCCCGACGGGCGGGACCGGCTGATGCTGGTGGACGTGCGGGGCTCGGCCGGCCGCCCGGTGGCGGGCCGGCACCGCCTTCGCCGCGCGCTGGTGCGCACGATGACCATCGCCCTGATGGTCTTCCTGGCACTCATCCTCACGGCGCGGGGCCACGCGCTCCCCCCGGGCGGGAACGCGGGCCCCACCGCGGCCGCGACCCGCTGAGGTGAGCCAGGGCACACTCCGCCGGCGCGCGAGGGGCCATCGTGATGGTGTCGGTCGTACCGGCCGATGCCCATCCGGAGGACTTCCATGCCGAACCCCCTGCTCCCCTCGCTCCTCTTCCCCCCGGCCGCCCTGATCGCCGTCCTGTTCGGCGCGCCGGTGGCGGACGCCCCGCCCACGAAGCTGCTGGCGCCCCTTTCCGGCGGCGCGGAAGTGCCCGGCCCCGGCGATGCCGACGGCGCCGGCACGGCCACCCTGACGCTCGATGCGGCCAAGGGCGAGGTCTGCTACGAGATCGGCCTCACCAACGTCGACGATCCGACCCAGGCCCACGTGCATCAGGGCGCCGCCACCGTCACCGGCGGCCCGGTGCTGCCGCTCAGCGGTGACGTGGCCGGGAGCCCGGCCGGCTGCGTGAAGGCCGACGCGAAGGTGATCGGCCAGATCACCGCCACGCCCGCCGACTACTACGTGAACATCCACAGCAAGGCCCACCCGGCCGGCGCCGTGCGCGGACAGCTCCGCGCGGTGGACCCGAAGTCGAAGCCCGACCCCGCCTCCTGACCTCGCGGCCCGTGGGCCACCCCCGGGGGCGTCAGCCGGCTTCGGCGGGCGCCCCCTCGAGGTTGAGGGAGCGGAGGAGCGTGGTGAACCGGGGGTGCCGGTGGAGCGGCGTGAAGAGGAAGGAGCCGCGGACGCCGTAGATCCCGCCCTCGTGGTCCCGGGCCGCCTGCTCCAGGAGGTCGAGGGCGCGGTCGTGCTCACCCAGCCCGGTGTGGACGTAGGCCCGATGGTAGGGCGAGGCGGGCCGGCCGTCCTTGCCGGCTTCCAGCCGTGCAAGGATCTCCCGGGCCTCGGCCTCCTGGCCGGCCTCGGCCAGCGCCTCGCCCAGCTGGCCGAGGAAGAGGCTGCTCCCGGGGGAGAGCTCCGCGGCGCGGCGGAGCTCGGCCAGCCCGCGTGCGGTGTCGCCCAGGCGGAGCAGGGCCCACCCCAGGGTGGAATGACCCCGGGCGAAGCCGGCGTCGAACTCGATGATGTGCTCCGCCTCGCGCCGCGCGTCCTCGAACCGCCCCGCGCGCAGGTAGACGTTCGCCACGTCGGAGCGGTGCGCGAGCGGGTCGAGCTCCGTCGCCCGGCGGGTGAGCTCCTCCGCTTCCGCCCAGCGGCCCAGCGCGGTGCAGAGCCATCCGTAGTGGGCCCGGACGTCGGCGCTGCCCGGGCTCAGTTCCAGCGCCAGCCGGAACGATTCCTCCGCCGCCTTCCAGTCGCGATCGCCCACGAAGCTGATCAGGGCGCGGACCGCGTGGGCCTCGCCCAGGGTGCCGTCGGCGGCGAGCGCCCGGGCCGCGGCGGCCCGGGCCCGGACCAGGGCCTCCTCGGCCGGGAGCACCGAGGTGTCCTGGCCCACCACCAGCTCGACGTACGCCCGCGCCACGCCGGCGTGCGCCAGGGCGAAGCCCGGATCGCGCTCCAGCGCGCGCTCGAAGTACTCGATGGCGCGGAAGGTGGTGGAGTCGGTGTACTGGCTGAGCTGGTGCCGGCCCTGGAGGTAGAGCTGCCAGGCGCCGAGGTCCGCGGTGGGCTCGCGCCCGATGCGCGACCGCTCGCCGGCGGAGAGCTCGGCCCGGAGGGCGGCTGCGATCTGGAGGGCCACCTCCGACTGGAGCCGGAAGAGGTCGCCGAGGTCGCGGTCGTAAGTCTCGGCCCAGAGCCGCCGGCCCGACTCGGCGTCCTCCAGCTGCGCCACGATCCGGACCCGGTTGCCCGCTCGGCGCACCGTCCCCTGGAGCACCGCGCCCACCCCCAGGGCCGCCGCCACCTCCGCCACGCTCCGGTCCTGCCCCTTGAGCTGCATCACCGACGACGGCGCGATGACCTTGAGCGACCGGATCTTGGCGAGCTGCGCGATCACGTCCTCGGTGATCCCGTCGGCGAAGAACTCGCCCTCGGCGTCGCCGTTGAGGCTGGCGAAGGGGAGCACCGCCACCGAGGGCGGGCCCGGCTCCGCCTCGGCGCGGAGCGCGGCGGCGAACTCGCCGCAGGTCCCGAAGCGGTCGGCGGGCACCGGGGCCAGGGCGCGCCGGAGGGCGGCATCCACCGCGCGCGGCACCGCCGGACGGAGCGCCCGCGCCGAGGGCGGCGCCTCGGCGAAGCGACGCGCCATCAGGAAGGCGGGCGTCCCGCGCCAGGGGAGGCTCCCGGTCAGCAGCTCGAAGAGGACGCAGGCGAGCGAGTAGAGGTCGCTCCGCCCGTCGAGGTCCGCCTGGCCGGCCGCCTGCTCCGGGCTCATGTACGCGGGCGTCCCGATCACGATCCCGGTGCCGGTGATCCGCTCGCCCTGGGCGGCGGTGGCGGCGAGGGCGATGCCGAAGTCCGCCACCACCGCCTGCCCGCCCTGCAGCAGGATGTTCTCCGGCTTGATGTCGCGGTGCACCACGCCGTTCCGGTGCGCGTGGTCGAGGGCTGCGGCCACCTGCTCGGCGAGGGCCACCGCCTCCTCCACCGGCAGCGCCCCCTCCCGCTCGAGCCGGGTCCGGAGGGACTCGCCCTCCACCCAGGGCATCACGTAGAACAGGAGTCCCTCGGACTCGCCCGCCTCGTGCAGGGCCAGGATGTGGGGGTGGCTGAGCCGCGCGGCCACGCTGATCTCGCGGGTGAAGCGCGCGGGACCGAGGGCCCGCGCCACCTCGGGGCGAAGCAGCTTCACCGCCACCCGCCGGCCGTGGCGGAGGTCGTCGGCGAGATAGACCTCCGCCGCGCCGCCGTGGCCGATCTCGCGCTCGACCCGGTAGCGGCCGGCGAGGGCGGCGGCGAGGCGCTCGCCGAGGATGCCGAGGCCGGTCATCCCGGGGGCGACGGTTCGAGGCGGGCGTGGAGCCGGGTGGTCCGGACCCCGCACGAGCCGGAAGGGGCGAGGACGCCGGTCCTGAGCCAGGTGACGTAGCCGGGCAGGGTCACCTCGACGTCGTACCAGCCGGCCCGGCCCGGAGCGGCCGTGCGGGTGAGCATCTCGCCTTCGATCGAGTGGGCCCCGGGCACCAGCGAGTCGGCGAACGCGCCGTCCCGCACCTCGCCCCGGGCCGGACCGGCGAGCGGCATCCCGGTGACGGCGTCCTCGATGGTGACCTCGACCGCCGGGGAGATGCCGAGAGTGCAGATGGGGTCGGTCGGCCCCTCACAGCCGGCCAGGAGCAGGCCGAGCACCAGCGCCGATCCGCGTGCCACCGGGGTGGTGGTCAAGGGTCACCCCCGATCCAGGGAACGCCCAAAGGTACTGCGGGAGCGACCCGACGGCACGGCGGCAGGAGGCCGGGACGGCCGGCCGCCGGATTGCTATATTGCCCCCTCGAGCAGGCGCCGGAGGCGACTGGCTGCCCCTCCCGCCGGAGCTCGCCCACCCCACATCCGAGGTCCCCGTGTCGCACCCGTCCCTCCTGCGGTCGCGCGCCGCGCGCGCACTTGCCCTGGCCCTGGCGGTCACCGTGGTCCTGCCCGTGGCGGCACGGGCGCAGGAGGTCTACACCGAGGTCTCGCCGGTCAAGATGGCGAAGATCCTCACGTCGATGGGAATCGAAGCGGAGCTGTCGGGCGACGACGACACCCCCCGGTTCCGATTCGAGCACGCGGGCTACCGGATGGTGCTCTTCCTCGCCAACAAGAACACCGACGCCCAGCTCTACATCGGCTTCCTCGACGGGGAGATCTCCGACCGCCAGCTCAACACCTGGAACAAGGAGCACCGCTTCTCCCGCGCCTACCGCGACGGCGACGACGACGCGGTGCTGGAGTCGGACATCGACTTCACCGGCGGGGTGACCGAGGCGAACATCAAGGCGTGGATCCGGCTGTTCCAGAGCTCCGCGGTGGATTACGCGAAGCTGGTGGACTAGGACGGCAGGACGGCAGGACGGCAGGACGGCAGGACGGCAGGACGGCAGGACGGCCCGGCGGCCCCGGCTCAGGTCGAGAACAGCTTGAGCACCTCGGGGTCGCCCGGGAGAGTCACCTCCCGGTCGTAGTGGAAGCCCAGCCCCAGGAGCAGGCGCTCCGAGGCCCGGTTGTCGAGTGACGTGATGGCGAGGATGCGGCCGAACCCGAGGGCAGAGCGCCCGTGGGCGAGGGTCGCACCCGCCGCCTCGCGGGCATAGCCCCGGCCCCGGTGCGCCGGCAGGAAGGCGAACCCCAGGTCGGGGTCGTCGAGCCCGGGGCGCCGGAGCAGGCCGCAGATCCCCACCGGTGTTCCCCCCTCCCGGAGTTCCACCAGCCAGAGCCCGATGCCGTGGGCGGCGTACATCGCCATCGGGCCCTGCTCGATGTAGCGCCGGGCGTCGGCCTCGGTGCGGACCTGGCGGTCGCCGATGTAGCGGAGGAAATCGGGGTCGTTGAGCAGGACGAGGATGAACGGCGCGTCCGCGGGGGTGAGCTCGCGGAGGTGGAGCCGGGGGGTGGTGAGGATGGGCAACGGGGTCGGGGGTTCCGCCCGCCCAGCCGGGGTCAGGCCGCCAGCCACGCGGCCGCGAAGCAGGCGGTGGCGAGGGCGATGCCCACCGTCGGGACCCGGTACCAGTAGCGGAGGCCCAGCCCGAGGTAGACCAGCCCGATGCCGAGGGGCAGGAGGATGAGGAACCGCGGCGGGGCGGGCTCGACCCAGACGTTGCCGAGCGCCAGGGCGAAGGCGCCGAAGAGTACTGCGCCCAGGCTGTGACTCAGGTTGAAGCCGAGCCAGGCCCGCCACATCGTGGTGCCCCCGCGGGAGAGCCGGACCCCGGTGCCCGCCATCGCCTCGCGGACGGCAGGGTCCTCGGGCACGAGCCGCCGGGGATGGCGCTCGTCAGCCACGGTGTAGACGGCGTGGAGGATGCCGAGCAGGACGAAGATGGCGCCGCCCAGGAGGAGGAGGAATCGGGTCAT
>JAICEH010000136.1 GCA_025924275.1 Gemmatimonadales bacterium
CGGACCGTGCCCCGTTCGGGACAGTCTTGACGATCCGGCGCCCGCCCGGGGTGGGGCGGCGAGCTACTCCCCTTCGGGGGGAATGATAGTCGGGAAGGCGGGAAGACGGGAAGGCGGGAAGGGGGCGGCTCGGCGGCTAGAAGGGCGGCTCGGCTGCGTGCCCCGGGTCGTCCAGGCGAATCGCCACCAATTCCGCGCCCGCCGGGGTCTCGTGCTGGCCCTCCGGCACCACCAGCAGCGCGTTCGCCGCCACCATCGAGGTGAGGATCCCGCTGCCCTGCGGGCCGGTGAGCCGGGCCTCGAGGCCCCTTTCGCCCTCGGAGACCACCGCCCGCAGGAAGTGCTGCAGCTTGGGCTTGAGCGCGACCGGCTCGGCCGCCCGCACCGTGACCCCGCGCCGGAACGGCCGCGCGTGGCCGCTCATCTTCCGGATCGCCGGCCGGACGAAGAGCTCGAACGTGACCATCGCACTCACGGGGTTCCCCGGGAGCCCGAGCCACGGCACGCCGCCCAGGATGCCAAAGCCCACCGGTGCCCCCGGCCGCATCCGGAGCCGCCAGAAGCGGAGGTCGAGCCCCATCCCCTCGAGCACCGGCCGGAGGTGGTCGCGCGCGCCCACGCTGATCCCCGCCGTGGTGACCAGCAGGTCCACCTCCGCCGCCCGCGCGAGGTGGGCGCGCAGGTCGTCGGGATCGTCCCGCGCAATGCCCAGGTGCACCGGCTCCGCCCCGGCGAGGCGCACCAGGGCGGCCAGGGTGTGGGCGTTCGAGCTGCCGGTCTTCGTCCCGGCGCGGATCTCGTCGGCGCGGTCCACGTCGGCGATCTCGTCGCCACTGGAGAGGATGCCCACCAGCGGCCGTCGCACCACCACCGGGTGCGCGATGCCGAGCGAGGCCAGCACGCCGAGCGCCGCGGGCCCGAGCGCCGTGCCGGCGGGGAGCGGGACGCTCCCCTTCCGGATGTCCTCGCCGGCGAGGCGGAAGTTGATGCCGGCGTCGCGGTCGTTCCACACCTCCACCCACTCCTCGCCAGTCGGTACGTCGGAACGTCGGGAGGTCGAGACGTCGGGCGTGCCGTCGTCCCGCCGTACCGTCGTCCCGCCGTCGGTGTCCTCCTGCCTCACCACCCCGTCGGCACCCTCCGGCAGCGGGCCGCCGGTGAAGATCCGGGCGCACTCGCCCGGGCCGATCGCACGGCCCGGCACCGCGCCGGCCGGGATCTCCGCCACCACCCGGAGCCGGACCGGGCGCTCACGCGTGGCGCCGCGCACGTCGGCGGCGCGGCAGGCGTAGCCATCCATGGCGGAGTTGGTGCGGGCGGGCACGTCCACCGGGCTCACCGCATCCTCGGCGAGGACGCTCCCCAGCGCGTCGTCGAGCGGGACCCGGAGCGGCGGCTGGACCCGCACCGCCTCGAGGACGGCGAGCGCCGCCTCCCGCGCCGACAGCCCCGTCCTCCCCGTTCCCCGTTCCCCGTCCCCCGTTCCCCCCTTGCTCACCCCGCCACCACCTTGGCCCCGTCCCACGCCAGGTTGGCGAGGAACTGGAGCCACATCGTGTCCTGGAAGCGGAGCACGGGGCAGCGCGCCTCGGGCCGCGGCCCGTCGGTGACGATCGCGATCCAGTCCTCCGCGTCGGGCAGGCCCGCCTCCCAGATCGGCGCGGCGGCCACCTCCTTGCGGAACACCTCGATCTTCGGCAGCGCCGCCTTCCGGAAGCCCTCGACCAGCACGATGTCGGCGCCGCCGAGGTAGTGCCGGGCCAGCTCCGCCGGGTCGGTGTCGTCGGGGGCGCGCTCGAGCAGCATCCGGGTGTCGGGGGCGACGAGGAGGGTGCGCTCCGCCCGGCCCTCGTGGAAGTGGCGCCAAGAGTCGGTGCCCTCGCGGTCGGGCCGGACCGGGTGGGAGGCGTGCTTGATGGTCATCACCCGCCGGCCCCGCCGCACGAACTCGGCGGCGAGCGCCACGGTCAGGGTCGTCTTCCCGGCGTCCTTCCGGCCGATGATGGAGACGAGGCGAAGAGCGGCCACAGCGCGCGTGCCTCCCGCAGGTCGTCGGGGGTGTTCACGTTGAAGAACGGATCCACGCCCGCGGGAGGCAGCGCGGCCGCCGGCAGGGCCTCGAGGTCGAGCCGGCGCACCCGAACTTGGGGGTGGAAGGCGATGGCGCGATAGTCCCCCCGGTCGAGGGCCTCGGCCATCGGGCCGAGGCAGGCGGGCCCGTAGGCGGCGCAGAGCGGCTCGACGCCGCGGGGGCCGCCGCTCGCCGGGATCGCCACGTCCGCCGTGGCAAGGCCCCCGGCGAGTGCCTCCACCAGCCCGGCGGTGACGAAGGGCATGTCCCACGCGACGCAGACCACCGGTGCGGGGGCCTCCACCACGGCGGTGTAGAGCCCGCCCAGGGTGCCGGTGCCGGGCCGGGCGTCCCCCACCACGCGGAGCCCGGTGCCTTCACCGGCCGCAGGATCGTTGGCGACGAGGATCGGGGCGGCGCCGAGGGTGGCTTCGAGCAGCGCGGCGAGCCGGTCCACCACCCGGACTCCGCCCACCTCCTCGAGCCCCTTGGGCCGGCCGCCAAAGCGGCTGGCGAGGCCGCCGGCCAGGATGGCGCCGCGGATGGCGGTCAAGGGTCGAAGGTCGAAGGTCGAAGGTCGAAGGTCGAGTGCGTGGAGCTTCGGGGTCAGTATCGCCGGCCGCGCTTCCGCTCGAGCACGATGTCCACGCCGAGCGAGAAGGTCCAGACGTGCTTGTACTCGGTCTTCGAGGACGGGACGAGACCGTCGGTGGTGGTGGGCCCGGTGACGACCGCGAAGCCGGTGTAGTTGTCCCGGGCCTCCGCCCGGAGCTGGACGCCGGGGGAGATCTGCGCCGTGACGCCGCCGCCCAGGAGGAAGGCGGGCGTCACCCGGGTGCTGGACTCGTCCTCGTAGACCAGGAAGATCTCACCCTGGGTCGCGTCGGTCTGGCCGTACATCCGGAGCGAGCTCTGGCTGCCGACGGCGAGCCCGAGCCCGGCGCGGAGGTAGGGGGAGACGACGCCCTGGCTCATCGCGCGGGCCACGACGCCCAGGGAGAGCAGCACCATCGAGGCGCCGCGGTCGGACGCGTCGATGTCGTCGCAGACGAACTGGCCGGTCTCGTTGGTGGGCGGCGAGACGATGGCGCAGTCGTCCTCGTAGCCGAGGCCGAGGAGGCTCACCTCGCCGACGTAGCCGATCGTGGGGCTGGGGAAGTAGGTGGCGCTCACGCCGAGGCCCAGGCCGGAGGAGACCTTCCGGCCCACGGCCACGGAGTCCACCTCGCTGGGATCGAAGTTGGGGAACCGCACCGGCTGCTCGGCCACGCTCCACAGGTCCCCGCCGCCGTTGTAGCTGGCGAAGATGGTGAAGATGAGGCGGGCCTGATCCCGCGTGGCCTGGGCCGCGGCGGCCCGGGGGGCGAGCAGGGCGGCCACGACGGCCACGACGGCCACGACGGCCAGGGCGGCTCGGCGGCTCGGCGGCTCGGCGGCTCGGCGCAGGGATCGCATCGCGTTCCTGGTGGATGGGTTCAGGCCGGGTCGACGCCGGCCCCGTGCAGCCGCGGTTCGGCGCTCACCGCGCGCCCGAGGAGGACCATCCCGCTCCGCCGGGCGATCTCGACCGCGAGGGTCGAGGGCACGGACGGCGTGGCCACCCAGTTGATGCCGGCGCGCGCCGCCTTGAAGGCCAGCTCGGCGGAGATCCGCCCGGTGACGAGGAGGCCCAGCCCGGCCACGGCCCGCCCGGCGAGGAGGGCCGCCCCGATCACCTTGTCCACCGCGTTGTGGCGCCCGATGTCCTCGGCGTGCTCGAGCAGGGCCTCGGCGTCGGTGAGTGCCGCCGCGTGGATGCCGCCGGTATCCCGGTAGCGCTCGCCGAGCGCGAAGAGCTCCTTGAACCGCGCCCGGAGGAGCTCCGCGCCGGGCGACGCTCCCCTGGGCGGGGCGGCGGGCACCGTGCCGGGGTCCGCCAGCATGGTGGAGACGGCCCCGCACCCCGAGGCCAACACAGGCCGGCGCCGCTCGGCCTCGACCGCCGCCACCGCGGCGGGATCCACCTCGGCCCAGAACCCCAGGTCGGTGGCGCAGGGCCGGAGGTGCACGTCGGCGGACCGGGTGATGTACCCCTCGCCGTGGAGCCACCCCACGGCCAGCTCCTCGAGCAGCTCCGGGGTGCACATCCAGGTGACCAGCGGCCGGCCGTTCACCTCGAGCCAGACCGGCACCTCCTCGACGGCCGCCCCGGGCGCCATCCGGCCCGGGCGCCGCCCGAGGGCGCGCTCAGGCCGGTCCGCCACAGCCCCCCTCCAGGGTGTCGTCCTCGGCGATCAGCACCTCCACCAGCTCGACCCCCGCCGGGACGGCCGGGGCGATCCGCGCCCAGCACCAGGCGGCGATGGCCTCGCAGGTGGGGAGCAGCCGGCCATAGGCGAACTCGGGCAGCGCCTCGTTCAGGTGCCGGCCCGCGAGCGGTGCGACGACCAGGTCGGCGAGCAGCGCATCCAGCCGGGCGAGGTCCGCCAGCGCGCCGTCCGGCGGGAGGTGGCCGGCCAGGGTCACCGCGCAGGTGTAGCGGTGCCCGTGGTCCTCCGAGGCCGCGCCGAAGGCCGCCCGGTTCCGCGCCGCATCCCAGTCCGGCCGCCAGAAGCGGTGGCGGGCGTCGAAGCAGACCCGGCGGGTGAGGGTGGCGCGCATCGCTACCAGTTGAAGCTGTATCCCAGCCCGAGGTGGATGGACGGGTTCACGACCCACTCGCTCTCCGGCCCGCCGGGCAGCAGCGCGTCGTCGGGGTCGAGGGTGGGCGAGGTGGTGAACGAGGTCGGGTAGGAGAGCTTCCAGAAGGTGCCCCGGAACTCGAACCGGGCGAAGAGCCGCTCGCCGGCGAAGAAGCGGGCGCCGATGAGCGGGGCGAAGGTGACCTTGTTGCCGAAGTCGTAGCCGCTCGGGTCGCCGACGTCCCCGCCCACCGCGAGGCCGATGGCGGCGCCGATGAAGGGGGCCAGGCCGTGCCAGGTCTTGCCCCCGCTCAGCGTGAACTGGAAGCCGAGGTCGATGAGGTCGAGGGTCTCGCTGGCGGGAATGGCCTCGCGGTCCTCGGGCACCGCCCGGGCGTCGATGATGACGCGGTCGAAGTCGCCGCGGGACCAGCCGACCGAGAGGGCCACGGGCTGGCTGATCCGCAGGTCGTAGCGGATCCCGAAAGTGGTGCCGTCGCCGGGGCCCACGTCCACCTCGCCGCCGTCGCCGGCCCACTGTGCTACGACGAGCGAGATGCCGTGGCCGAAGCGGATGTCGCGGAAGGGCGACTCCTCCGGCAGGGCGCCCACCTGGGCGGAGGCGGGCGCGGCCGCGAGGAGGGCGGCGAGGGCCAGCGCCGGGCCGCGCATCAGGCGCCCTCCCGCAGGTCGCGGCCGGTCATCTCCGGCGGGGGCTCGAGCCCCATCAGCCGGAGCAGGGTGGGGCCGACGTCGCGGAGCGAGCCGCCGCCCCGGAGGCCTGCCGCGCCGCCGCGGGCCAGCACGAACGGCACGGGGTTGGTGGTGTGGGCGGTGTGGGGGCCGCCGGTCTCGGGATCGATCATCAATTCGCAGTTTCCGTGGTCGGCGGTCACGAGCAGGGTGGCGCCGGCCCGCTCGGCGCTGGCGAGGATCCGGTCGAGGGCCTGGTCCACCGCCTCGACCGCGGCGATCACCGCGGGAAGGACGCCGGTGTGCCCGACCATGTCGGCGTTGGCGTAGTTGGCCAGGATGAAGTCGTGCTCCCGCGCCTCGATGCCGGCGCAGAGGACGTCGGTCACGCCGGGGGCGCTCATCTCCGGCTGGAGGTCGTAGGTCGGCACCCTGGGGCTCGGCACGAGGCGGCGTTCCTCGC
>JAICEH010000137.1 GCA_025924275.1 Gemmatimonadales bacterium
CCCGCCGAAGCCGCCGCCGAAGCCGCCACCGCCCCATCCACCGCCCCAATATACGCCCGGCCGTCGGCGCCGGCCGGTCCGTCCCCCGCGTCCCGCGTGCGAGGCCTGCGTCGCGGCGGAGGCGACGACGACGGCCAGCACCAGGACGCCGATGAGGAGGAGCAGCAGCGTCGTGCGGGAAGTCCCGCTCCGGGGCAGGAGCTCCCGTCCCCGCGCCACCAGGGCGGTGTCCTCGACCCCGAAGCCCTCCGCGATGACGGCGGTGAGCGCCCGGACACCGGTGCGGAGTCCCGGTCCGTAGGCCTCGCGGCGGAGCTCGGGCAGCATCAAGTCCCGGATCCGCCCCGCGGTGGCATCGGTGACGATGCCTTCGAGCCCCGCGCCGGTCGCGATGAACACCTGGCCGGAGTTCGGGTCGCCCTCCCGGCGGGGCACCAGGAGCACCACCACGCCTGCGTTCCGCCGTTCGTCCCCGATGGCGGCCTTCGCCCCGACCCCCCACCGGCGGCCGATCGCGACGGCCACGTCCACGGCGGCGTAGTCGCCGATGGTGGGCAGCGTCACGACGGCGAGCTCCGCCCCGGTGGCCTGCCGGAGGCGAGTGGCCAGCGACTCCATCTCCTGGCGGGAGGCCGCGTCGATCACTCCGGCGACGTCGGTGACGTGCCCTTCGGGGGACGGGGGGACGAGGGCGTCGATGCCGCGACCCTGCGCGAGGAGCGGGGCCGCCGCGAGTTGTAGCGCGGCGAGCACCCACGTAGCTTTGGGCCACCCATGTCCCGACTTCGCCATCTCGCCCTCCTGGTTGCCCTCGCCGCCTGCCAGCCGGGCGCGCGGGACGTCACCGTCGAGCTCGCGGTTCCGGGGCCCGGCGGCGGCGAACTCCCGGTGCCCAACCTGCCGGTGATCGCGCTGCCCTACGACCGGGACAGCCTCATCGCCGCGCTCGAGGCGCGGGCCGGCACCCCACGCCCCCACCAGGCGGCGCTCGACAGCCTGTTCGCCGCCTTCGCGGATCCCTACGGGCGGGCGGCGGAAGCCGCCGCGGAGGCCGCCGTCCTGGAGCGCGAACTCGCGCGGCTGCGCGCCCGGCTCGACTCGATGCCCCGCGGCGCGCCCGACTACGCCACCGCCTACGCCGGATTCGGGCGCCTGAGCGACTCGCTCCGCCGCGTGCGCGACCGGCAGGAGGCGGCCCAGCGCTCCCTCGCCGCCACCCGCGCGCGGGTCCAGCCTCGGGTCGACAGCCTGCGCGCGGAGGTCCACGCCTGGGAGGACGCGGCCTACGCCGGGTACGACACGCTCACCGAGCAGCTGGCGAAGGCAGCGCGACGTCCCCCGCTCCTCGACAGCACGGACGCGGCCGGGCGGGCGCACTTCCGGCTCACCGCCGGCCGCTGGTGGATCTACGCCCGGTCGTGGGATGCCACCGATCCCAACCGCGAATGGTACTGGAACGTGCCCGCGGAGCAAGACTCGGTGCGCCTCGACGGGCGCACCGGCCGGCGGAGGGTGCGGTACTGATGCGGCACGGCAGCACGACGGCTCGGCGGCTCGGCCCCTCGCTGGCGGCACTCATCGCGATCCTCGGCGCCGGCGGCCCCGCGGCGGCGCAGACCGGCGGCACCCCGCTGGGCGCGCGCGCGAAGGGGCCGGAGGGCGCCTCGGTCACGGTCTACGAGATGTCCGATTTCCAGTGCCCCTTCTGCCGGCGGCACGCCACGGAGGTCTTCCCGCTGCTCGAGGCGGAGTACGTGCGCGCCGGCCGGGTCCGCTGGGTGTTCGTGAACCTTCCGCTCACCTCGATCCATCCCAACGCCGAACCGGCCGCGGAGCTGGCGATGTGCGCGGCACGTGCCGGGCGGTTCTGGCCGGTGCACGACCTCCTGTTCCGCCACCAGGCCGCGTGGGCCCCGCTCGCGAATCCCGCCCCGTTCTTCCTCGCGCTGGCCGATTCGGCGGGGGTGCCGCGGGCCACCATCACCGCCTGCCTGGAGGGCGGCCACACCCGGGATGAGGTCCGGCAGGACGCCGAGGGTGCCGCGCGCACCGGCGCCCGCTCGACGCCGAGCTTCTACATCGAGGGCGGGCTGCTGCGCGGCGCGCAGCCGGTCGAGGTGTTCCGGCAGATCTTGGATTCGATCCTCGAGGTGCGAAGCGGAAAGTGAGCGGGAGAGGGGAGAGGGGAAGAGCTCCAGTCCGCAGCCGTTCCCTTCCCCGCTCCCCGTTCCCCGTTCCCCCCTACCCCCACCCCCCCACCACCGCCAGCCCCACGTCATAGAGGGCGTGGCTCCAGGCGGTGATCCCGAAGCCGCGCGCCACGTAGAGTCCGCTGAGCAGGAGGCCCGCCACCGCGCGATAGGTGAACGACGCGAGGGCGAGGCGGTCGCCGTACGGCCCCACGTAATGGAACGCAGAGAAGATCAGCGCGGAGACCGCTACGGCGAAGGCGGCCGATGCCCTGCCGCTCCATCCGAATCCGCGCCGGGCGAGCCCCACCAGGGCGGTCACGAGGAGCACCCGGAACAGCAGTTCCTCGTAGAGTCCGGCGCCGAGCGACAGCATCAGCTGCGTCGGCAGGTCGAACGTCCCCGCCCCACCGGCCGCGAGGGGGCCGACCCCCAGGACCAGCGAGGTGAGGGTGCCCGCGACACCCCCGAGCAGTGCGGCGTAGGCCACCGACTCGACCGCCATCCCGAGGAACGGGCCTGGCCGGGGAGGTCCGTGGCGCCGCACGTCGCCGATCACCAGCGCCAGGCCCGCCAGGAGCAGGAGCCCGCCGAAGAGGAGCACGCCGCGGTGGCCGCCGAGCACGACGAAGAGGCTCTTGAGCAGCACGTCCGCGCCGTTCCGCACCACGGCGACGCCCTCCCCGCCCAGTGCGGCCGCCAGCGCCTCATACGACGCGAAGAGCGGAAACACGAAGAGCAGGCTGTACCGCGGCCGGCGGGTGTCCTGCCAGTAGCTGGTCAACGCCGTTCCCCCTCCCCGATCCACTGCCCGGGCCGTACGCGCCGGCCCCGGCGATTGTTTCATTGTGGAACCGCTGCCGGCTTCGGCCTCCGCGGTTCCCCGGACCGCATCCACCGGTTGACCGGCACGGCGGCCAGCCGCGACCTTCCGCACCCATGCCCGATCGCCCCCGATCCCGGTCTCCGCGACGGCGCCCCTCCGTACTGTATCGTGGCGCCGTGCACGTGGCCCGCGCGATGATGCCACTCGCCGGACTGGCCAGCGACAAGGCAGAGCGGGGACATGCCCTGCGGTCCGGCGCCGCCGCGCGCCTGGCGGCGTGGGCGGCCGGCTCCCGGGATCCGTCGCGGCCACTCCTCTGGTTCCACGCCCCGTCCGTGGGCGAGGGGCTCCAGGCCGAACCGGTGCTGGAGCGGCTCCGCGCGCGTCACCCCGACTGGCAGTTCGCCTGGACCTTCTTCAGCCCGTCGGCCGAGCAGCTCGCGGCGCGGGTCGGGGCGGACGTGGCGGATTTCCTCCCCTACGACACGCGGTCGGAGGCGGCCGCGCTGCTGGACGCCCTCCGCCCCGACGCGCTGGTGTTCAGCAAGCTCGATCTCTGGCCCGAGCTGGCCGCCGCCGCTGCCGCCCGCGGCACCAGGGTGGGACTCGTGGCCGCGACCGTGCGGCCGGGGAGCGGTCGTCTGCGCTGGCCGGCCCGGGGCCTGCTCGCGCCGGGCTACGCGGCGGTGGCCCGGGCGGCGGCGGTGGCCGAGGAGGATGCCGCACGCCTCGTGGAGCTCGGGGTGGCGCCGGGCCGGGTCACCGTCGTCGGGGACACCCGATACGATTCCGTGGCGGAGCGCGTCGCCGGCGTCCGCGCCGACGACCCGCTCCGAGTGCACGCGGGCGGTGGTCCCGCCCTGGTGGCAGGGAGCACCTGGCCCGACGATGAGGAGACGCTCCTCCGGGCCTTCAAGCTGGTACGCGCAGCACTCCCCTCGGCACGGCTCATTCTGGCGCCGCACGAGCCGACGCCCGCCAATCTCGAGCGCGTGGGCCGGCTCACCGACCGGATGGGGATTCCCCGTCCGGCGCTGCTCTCCGGCGTCGGGGAGCCGGTACCATTCCTCCTCGTGGACCGGACCGGCGTGCTGGCCGCCCTCTACGGCGTGGGCGAATGCGCCTGGGTCGGCGGCGGCTTCGGGCGCGCGGGGCTCCACTCGGTGCTCGAGCCGGCGGCGTGGGGACGGCCGGTGATGTTCGGCCCCAGATGGGGCGAAAGCCGCGACGCCACCCTGCTGCTGGCCGCGGGGGGCGCGTGGGCCGCGCGCAGCGATCGGCCGAAGGCGGCCGCGACCGCGCTGGCGGCGCAGTGGCTCGGCTGGCTCGAGGATCCGGCGGCGCGGCGTGCGGCGGGAGAGGCGGCCCTCGGCCTGGTCCGGGATGGCGTGGGCGCCGCCGACCGGACTGCCGAGCTGGTGGAGCGGCTGGTGGAGGATGCCTAGCGGGTGCGCCCGACGATCACGCCTTCGTAGGTGACGGCGCGGGGGGTGATGATCCCCAGCGTGAGGCCCGTGATCAGCACATCGCTCCAGCGGCTCCGCACCCGGATCCGCAGGTCTGCCACGGAGGTGCCGTCCACCAGCTCCGCCGCCAGTGCCTTCTCCAGCGCCGGCTCGCGCACCGGCACGGTGCCCCAGAGCAGGAAGACCGCGCGCGTCGTCACTTCGAACCGCTCGCCCTGCGCCGGCTGGGCGTTCGCCCCGGCCATCGTGACCGGGACGCCGACGCTCCGGGCATCGAACTGGTGGGCGCAGGCAGCCAGGACGGGCAGGGCCAGGACGAGCAGGAGGGCTCTGGCGCGGGCGAATCGGGGCATCGGGCTCCTCGGCACGAAGGGCGCGCCCGGACCCCCCGGGCGCGCCCCCCAAGATATACCGGCCGGAATCCGGGTCAGAGCCCGGCGACGTTGAAGGCGTAGTTCACGCCGAGGCTGAAGCTGGACGGCGTGGCGCCGTCCACCGACACATAGTCGTACGCGGCCCTGAGGCCCAGGCCTCCCACGAACGCCAGGTCGAGCCCCGCGCTCAGGCCGAAGTTGCTCTGCCAGTCATCGCCGGGGAGCCGGTCGGTCTTGAGCAGGTCGAGCCGGGGCGCGATCCACGGCCGGAGGGACACGGCCGGGCTCGGGATCACGAGGCCGACGCCCACGCCCACCGGGACGTGCAGGACCGACACGTCCTCCCCGCCGTCCTCCACCGACCAGCCCGCGACGCCCGCCTGCAGGGAGACACCGAGCGGCGACAGCGGCCCGCCGATGAGGTGCAGGTTCGCCGTGCCGCCAAGCGACACCTCCGCGTCGGCCCCGTCGGGGTTCCACGAGGCGATGGTGCCCGTGACCATGAGGCGGCTCATCCCGTAGGACGCGGTGGCGGCGTAAGTCGTGCCGCCCCCCGCATCGTCGTTGGGAAAGCCCACGTCCACGGCCGCCATGAGGCCGCTGGTGACACCGGCGTTCATCACCGGCAGCCCGGGCACCTGGGCGGCGGCGGGCGCGGCCGCCAGGCCGAGCGCCGCCGCCAGTGCGAGGGAGCGCGTCAGCGGACCCACGAGACGCCGATGCTGATGCCTTCGTAATCGAACAGGGCCCCGGCCACGCGGATGTCGAGGTTCTGTGCCACCCGCACGTCCACCCCGAGGCCGAGGCCGAAGATGAGGTCCTCGCTGGTGTCGCCGAAGGCGAAGGCGAGCACGGGGTGGGCGTAGGGGATGAAGCTGACCGTCGAGCCCTCGGCCTCGAAGCGCCGGCCCAGGGAGAGGCCCACCGGGATCAGGCCGGAGGTGAAGTTGTCGAAGGACTGGATGCCGAGTCCGGCCGTCAGGGCGCCGTCGAGCGGAAAGTCG
>JAICEH010000138.1 GCA_025924275.1 Gemmatimonadales bacterium
GCTCCCTCCCCCTCTCTCCCCGCGCCCGGCTCCCCACATGCGCCGACTGTGCCTCGCGATCCTCACGCTCGCCGCCCCCCTCGCCGCCCAGGAGCCGTACCACGACGCCCCGGCGCCGATCGCGCGGATCCTGGATGCGCCGCCGCTGCCCTTCGCGAGCCTCGCCCCCGACCGCGCGATGCTCCTCCTCCACGAACGGAATGCGCTCCCGCCCATCGCCGACGTCGCGGCCCCGGAACTCCGGCTGGCCGGGCTCCGGATCGACCCCCGCACCTTCGGCCCGGCCCGCTCCCAGCCGCTCCGCGGGCTGAGCCTGGTCCCGCTCGAGGGCGGGGCTCCGCGCCGCCTCGCCACGCCGGACGGGGCACGGCTCGGCACGCCGCGGTGGTCGCTCGACGGGCGGCGGGTGGCGTTCCCGGTCGAGGAGGCGGACGGCATCGCCCTCTGGGTGGCCGATGTCTCGAGTGGCGAGGCCCGCCGGGTGACGCCTCGGCGGCTCAACGAGACGCTGGGATCGGGCTGCGAGTGGATGCCGTCGGGCACGGAGCTGCTCTGCCGCCTGGTGCCGGAGGGCCTCGGGGCGCCTCCCGCCGAGGCGGCGCCGACCGGCCCCGCCGTGCAGGAGACGCGCGGCCGCGTGGCGGCCAACCGCACCTACCAGGACCTGCTCCGGAACGGCGCCGACGAGGTGCGGTTCGAGCACTTCGCCTCCAGCCAGCTCGCGCTCGTCGGGCTGGATGGCACGGTGCGTCCCCTCGGCGAGCCGGCGATCTGGCTCTCCGCGGTGCCCTCGCCCGACGGCCGGTGGATCCTGGCGCAGCGGCTCCACCGGCCGTGGTCGTACGTGGTGCCGGCGTTCCGCTTCCCCCGCACGGTGGAGCTCCTGGCCGCCGACGGCCGGCCGGTCCGCACGCTGGCGGACCTCCCGCTGCAGGACGACGTGCCCACCGACTTCGACGCCGTGGCGCCGGGCCTCCGGCGCGCCGCGTGGCGGCCGGGCGCGGCGGCCACCATCACCTGGGCGGAGGCGCTGGACGGGGGCGACGCGAAGCGCGAAGCGCCGGTCCGCGACCGCGTGCTGGCGCTGGACGCGCCCTTCGCCGGCCAACCGCGCACGCTGATCGAGCTGGGCTTCCGCTACGACGCGGCGGCCTGGCTGCCGGACGGCCGGGCGCTCGTCACCGAGAGCTGGTGGAAGACGCGCCGCACCCGCACCTGGCTGGTGGGCGGCGCCGGGGCGCCGGGACTGGTGTTCGACCGCAGCTCCGAGGACCGCTACGCCCACCCGGGGAATTTCGTCACCGCGGATGGTCCGCTCGGCCGCACGGTGCTCACCAGCCCCGACGGACGCAGCGCCTACCTGGCCGGCGCCGGCGCCTCGCCCGAGGGCGACCGCCCCTTCCTCGACCGTTTCGAGCTCGCCACCGGGCGGACGACGCGGCTCTTCCGCTCGGAGCCCCCGTTCTACGAGGCGCCGGTCGAGCTGCTCGACGCCGAGGGCCGCCGGCTCCTCACCCGGCGCGAATCGGTGGACGAGCCGCCCAACTACTTCATCCGCGATCTGCGCGCGAAGCGCCTGGTGCAGCTGACCCGCTTCGCGGACCCGGCGCCCGAGCTCGCCGGGCTCGAGCCGGAGCTGATCCACTACCGGCGCGCGGACGGCGTCGCCCTCTCGGCCCGGCTCTACCTGCCGCCCGGGTACGACCGCTCGCGCGGGCCGCTGCCCTTCCTCTTCTGGGCCTATCCCGCCGAGTTCAAGAGCGCCGCCGCGGCGGCGCAGGTGAGCGGGTCGCCGTACCGGTTCGTCCGGCCGTCAGGATCCTCCCACCTGTTCCTCCTCACCCAGGGCTACGGGGTGCTGGACGACCCTGCGATGCCGATCGTGGGCGAGGGCGGGGCGGAGCCCAACGACAGCTACGTGGAGCAGCTGGTGGCGAGCGCGGCGGCCGCGGTGGACAAGGTGGTGGAGCTGGGGGTGGCGGACCGGGAGCGGATCGCGATCGGCGGGCACAGCTACGGCGCGTTCATGACGGCGAACCTGCTCGCGCACAGCGACCTCTTCCGCACCGGCATCGCCCGGAGCGGGGCCTACAACCGGACCCTCACCCCGTTCGGCTTCCAGTCGGAGGAGCGCACCTGGTGGGAGGCACCGGAGACCTACACCCGGATGTCGCCCTTCACCTACGCGAACCGGGTAAACGAACCGCTGCTCCTGATCCACGGCGAGGCCGACAACAACGCGGGCACCTTCCCGATCCAGTCGGAGCGGATGTTCGCGGCGGTGCAGGGGACCGGCGGCACGGCGCGGCTGGTGCTGCTCCCGGCGGAATCCCACGGGTACGCGGCGCGGGAGTCGGTCGGCCACGTGCTCTGGGAGATGACGACCTGGCTCGACCGGTGGGTGAAGGGCGAGCGGGCGATGCCGTGAGGGCAGGGCGGGAAGACGGGGAGGCGGGAAGGCGGTAGGTGGGGCTCAGGGGTACTTCGCGCGGACGGCCGCGACGGACGCGGCGACCAGCTCCTCGAGGACGCCGAGGTCCACGTCGACGAGGCGCTTGAGGTAGAGGCAGGACTTCCCGGTCCGGTGCTTCCCCAGCCGGGCCATCAGCGCCCCGCGGCCCTCGAAGTCCGGCAGGAGGTAGAGGGTCAGGTCCGCCTTCCGGGGGGAGAACCCGGCGACGGGCCACTCCGCGCTGCTCCCGTCCGCGTAGGGCAGGCGGTACGCCCCGAAGCCGATGATGCTCGGGCCCCACATCTTCGGCGCTTCGCCGGTGACCCGTCGCATCAGCTCCAGGACCACGCGGCCGTCGGCCCGACGGCGCTCGTCGGGCACCGCGGCGAGGAAGGCCTCCACGCTCGCGCCGGTGGGGCGGGTCTTGGGCTCGGCCATTGCGGGTGCTCCGGTGGCTAGGGGAGCCGGCGGCCCCGGCCGTAGACCTCGTCCTTGAGGCCGCGCATCGTCATCGTGGTCGGCCGGCCGCCGGAGCGCTCGAACTCGACCAGCACCTCGTCCCAGATCTCGTAGACCTCGCCGTCCACCAGGTACGCCGGCGTGAACCAGTCCGCGCGCTTGGGCAGGAACACCATCGTGCGGTACTCGGGCGCGCCGAAGAGCGGCGGGTCGAGGGTCGCCACCATCATCCCGTCCCGGTGGGCCACCTCGAGCCGGGTGCTCGCGGTGTCGTCCCCCATCTGGGGCGTGAGCACCCACGTCCCCAGGTACGGGGCGGCCGCCGCGGCGTCGAAGGCGAGGGTGTAGGAGGGCGGCACCTTCACCTCGAGCGGCACCCGGACGGTGCCCCAGCGCATCACCAGGGTGCCGCCGTCCACCCGCAGCCGCTCGAACTCCCAGGTCAGCACGTCGGTGAACGGTCCGGTGCCCGGGGTGAAGGTCCAGCGGAGCTGGCTCGGGTCCTCCTTCGGGTGCTGGGTATGGTAGAGCTTCGGGTTGGTGTCGATTACCATCGTCCAGTCGCCGGGCTGGACCTGCATCCAGAGCGAGTACTTCCCCTTGCGAAGCGGGCGCCCCTCGATGGTGACGTCGTTGCTCACCTCGAGGGTGGTGGCCATGTTGGCCCCCGGGGTCCACACCTCGCCCCAGGGGACCACCTTCCCGAAGAGCGTGTCGCGACCCCGCGCGCGCGGGCGGGAGTACTCGATGGTGAACCTGGTCCCGTCCACGGTCTGGCTGAGGACGGCGGGCTCGCTGGCCTTGACCTGGGCGGCGAGGGGAGTCGCCAGGGGGGTGGTGAAGACGCATATCGCCAGGACCGCACGTCGCAGCGGAGTGGAGTCAGTCACCTCGGCTCGCCTCGGATGTCGGGGGGTGAGGGGTGGGGGGTCAGCCGTAGCGCGCGTCGATGGCCTCGCGGATCTCCGCGAGGCTCCGGCCGGCGTCGTGGAGTCGGGCGGAGAGGTTGGCCTCGCCCTGGCAGATCTGGCAATGGCGGGCCATCCCCGCGTCCTCGTAGCAGGAGAGAAGCGAGTAGAACCCGGGCAGGTCGGCGCAGCCGCAGTGGCAACGGATCCCGTCCATCACGCCGGGGAGCCGGCGGACCTTGTCGAAGGTGGCGATCAGGTCCGCATCGCCGCCCAGGGCCTCGGGCGGGAGCACCCGTTCCGCGGTGATGCCGGGGCGGGGCTCGGGATGGGGGCCCCGCCGGACCAGCGCGCGCGCCCAGCCGCGGCCGGGCCCGCCCGCCATGGCGGCGAGGGCCGCGCCCACCGAAGCCAGGAAGCCCCGCCGGCCGCCCATCAGCTCTCCCCGGGGCCCTCGGGCGCGGCGTCCGCCTCGTCCAGCGCCTGCTGCATCATCGCCGCGAGCCCGGTCATCTCGCCGGTCAGGAGCCCGCGCCACTGGGCGCCGTCGCGGGTGGTGCTGGTCACCTCGAGTGACCGGAAGGCGGCCTTGCCGTAGGTCATCCCGATGCGCTGGAGCACGTGGACGGTATCCGCGCCCTCGCGGACCGTGCCGATGATCTCCACGGTCGCCGTCTTGAGCAGCTCGGTGGCGGCCGCCTCCTCCCCGAGGATGCGCTGCATCAGCGCGGCGAAGAGCTGGGCGTCGGTGAGGTTGGCCGCGTCCTCCGCGGTCTCGACGCCGAAGAGCATCGGGAGCATCTCGGCGGAGGCGGGATTCTCCAGCAGGGGCATGAACATCCCGCGCAGCTCGGCCAGCGCCTTCGGGTGCATCAGGCCCGCCATCCCGTCCCAGTCGCTGGCCCGCATCGCCTCGCCCATCGAGAGCGCGAGCTCCTCCGGGGTCGAGGCGGGATAGGTACGCTGGGCCGCCGCCGGGGCGGCGAAGACCAGGAGGGCCAGGAGGGCGAGGCGCATGGTCCGGAAGGTACGAAGGCGGGCGGAGGGGCGTAAGCCGGGAGAGGGGAGAGGGGAGAGGGGAGAGGGACAGACTCGCGGGCCGGGCCGATCCGGGACAGTATTGTCCCCAGCCCCTGACCGGTCGTCTGCCGATGGCCCCAATGCCCGCCCGTCTCCGCCAGCTCCCCCCCCGCACCCGGGGGGTCCTGCTCGTGCTTGCCGGCGGCCTCGTCCTGTACACCGTCCTGGGGTTCCTGCTCGTCCCCGCGCTCATCAAGGCGCAGGTGCGGCGGCAGGCGCGCGCGGCGCTCCACCGCGAGGCGACGCTCGCCGCCGCGCGGTTCAATCCCTTCACCCTCGAGGCGCGGCTCATCGGGATGGACCTCCGCGACCGGGACGGGACGCCGCTCGCCTCCTACGACACGCTGGTGGTGAACCTCTCGGTGGCGAGCGTGTGGCGCCGGGCCCTGGTGCTGGACGAGTTCCGGCTGGTGCGCCCGGCCCTGGTGGCGCGGATCGGCCCCGACGGCCGCCCCACGGTGGCGGACTTGATGCACCGGGACACCGCCGCCGGGGCGGACACCCTGCCGGCCGACCCCCCGCGGCTCCTGGTGCACCGGCTGTCCATCCGCGACGGGGTACTCGACTTCGTGGACGAGTCCCGCACCCCCCGGCAGGAGGAGCGGTTCCGCGACCTCGGCCTCTCGGTGGACGGGCTTTCGACGCTGCCGGACCGGTCGGGCGACCACGTGCTGACCGCCAGCTTCGCCGGCGGCGCGCAGGTCCGGTGGACCGGCACCAGCTCGGCGGACCCGCTGCGCCTCACCGGCCAGTTCGAGTTCTCCCGCCTCCGGCTCCCGCGGCTCACCGAGGTGCTGGGCCGCCGCCTGCCAGTCGCGATCGTGCGAGGCACGGCCGAGGCGATGTTCCGCTATGAAGTAAGCCAGGACAATCCGGGCGGCGTGGTGGCGGCGGTGCCGGAGGCGAGCCTCGCCCTGGCCGACGTGGCGGTGCGGCCCCACGAGGCGCCGGAAGA
>JAICEH010000139.1 GCA_025924275.1 Gemmatimonadales bacterium
CACACCGGCGGGCTGCGCGCCTACATGGAGGCAGGCGTCACGGTGGTGACGACGCCCGGGACCGTGGCGCACTTCCGCCGGGTGGCGGCCCGGCGCGGCACGCTCGACGGGATCGACCACCCGGTGGAGCCCGCCTTCGAGGTGGTGCGCGGGCGCCTCACGCTGGGCTCGGGTCCCGCGGCGCTCGAGGTGCACGACATCGGGCCCAACCCGCACACCGAGGAGATGCTGGTGGCCTACGTCCCCGCCGCCCGGCTGGTCTTCCAGGGCGACCTGCTGAACGCCGACTGGTCCGGCCGCTCGCGGCCGGCCAACGCGACCACGGCCGCCTTCGCGGCCTGGCTCGAGCGAAGCGGCCTCGCGGTGGATCGCGTGGCGGGGGTGCACGGCCCGGTGCGCTCCCGCGCGCAGCTCGCGGAGGCGGTGGCGCTGGCGCGCTAGCCCGGCACGCGGGCGCGGAGCGCCCGGACGTCCACGCCGCCGCTCGTGGCGTGGAAGAGCGGTTCCCAGTCGAGGCCGGTGGCGGCCTCGAGCCGGCGGTCGGCGGAGAGGAGGACCACGGTCCAGCCAGGCGCGCGCTCCGTGAGGACCCGGCCGAGGCTCGCGTAGAGGTCGCGGAGCGCGGCACGTGCCCCCACCCGCACGCCCCACGGTGGGTTCGTCACCACCCAACCGGGGCCGCCGGCCGGCGGGACGAACGCCGACAGCGCCTGTTGCCCGAATGCTGCGTCGGCTGCCACGCCGGCGCGCTCGGCGTTGGCGCGGGCGGCCTCGACCGCCCCGGCGTCGCGGTCGAATCCCGCGACCGGCGCCGGAGCCCGGGTCAGCACCCTCGCCTCCGCGTCGTGCTTGATGCGCGACCAGGTGGCCCCCTCGAACGAGGGCCAGCGCTCGAAGGCGAACGGGCGCCGGCGGCCGGGCGCCAACCGGCGGGCGAGGAGTGCCGCCTCGATCGGGATCGTCCCCGCCCCGCAGAACGGGTCCACCAGCGGCGCCGAGCCGTCCCAGCCCGCGGCGAGGAGCATCGCCGCGGCGAGCGACTCCCGCATCGGGGCCTTCGCGGTGGCGAGCCGGTATCCCCGGCGATGCAGCAGCTCACCGGAGGCGTCGGCCGAGAGGATCAGCTCGTCGCGCCAGAGCCGGGCGACGAACAACTGCGGAGCGGGGAGCGGGGAGGTGGGAGCGGGGGATTCCTCGTCGTCCCGTTCCCCGTTCCCTGTTCCCCGTTCCCCGACGACCACCCCGGCCACCGCGGCCACCACGGCCCGCCCCAGCCGCTCCGCCACGGCGTCCTGGTGGTAGAGCTTCGACTTCTTCGAGGTCACCCGGAAGGCGACGGCGCCCCCGGGCGGGACGAAGCGATCCCACGGCACCGCGGCCGCGTGGCGCTCCAGCTCGAAGAAGGAGTGGGCGTGGAAGGCCGCCACCCGCACCAGCACCCGGCTGGCCGACCGGAGCTCGAGGTTGGCGCGGTAGAGGCCGGAGTGGTGGGCCGCGAAGGCGATGCCGCCGGGGCTCGCTTCGCCCGGGGTGAGCCGGAGGCCGGTGAGTTCGGCGGCGAGCACCGATTCGAGCCCGGGAGTCGTGACGGCGTAGCACTGGAGGGGGGCGGGCACCGGACGAAGGTCGAGGGTCCGGCGTCGAGGGTCAAGCGACTCGCGACTCCTGACTCGCCACACCCCTCGCCAGGCTGTAGCTTCTCCCCCCGTTCCCCGCTCTCCGTTCCCCGCTCCCCCCGGAGGCCTCCGTGCGCGCCCGCCTCGCCCTGACCGCTCTCGCCTCCGCGCTCTCCGCGACTGCCGCGGCCGCCCAGACCGCGAGTCTCCCGACCGCCGAGCAGCAGGTCGCGGCCGCGGTGCAGCCCCTGCCCGAGTCGCTGCGGGCCGGCGCCACGGTGCTCGGCTACCGGACGGCGGGGCGGCTCGAGACGCTCCGGCAGGGGACCAACGGGATGATATGCCTCGCGGACGACCCCGCGGACGACCGCTTCCACGTGGCCTGCTACGCCGCGTCGATGGACCCGTTCATGGCGCGGGGGCGGGCGCTGCGCGCGGAAGGGGTGTCGGCGACGCAGATCGACAGCGTGCGCTTCCGCGAGGTGCGGGAGGGGAAGCTCCGGGTGCCGAACGTGGCCGCGCTCTGGTCCCTCTCCGGCCCGGCCACCAGCTGGGACCCCGCCACCGGTGTGGTGAGCGGGGCCCGGCCGCTCTACGTCATCTACATCCCGTTCGCCACCGAGGCGAGCACGGGCATCCCGGCCACGCCCTCGCAGGGCACGCCCTGGCTGATGCACCCGGGCACGCCGAAGGCGCACGTGATGTTCGTGCCGCGGATGTAGCTCAGCAGAACGACGCCACGTCGCAGAAGACCTCGATGGAATAGCCCTGCCGGTCGCCATGTCCGAGCAGGATCGTCCGGCTGCCGGTCAGTGACGGCCTCCCGGATCCCGAGCGCCACTTCATTCCCCTTGAGCGCCACCACCCCGGTGTAGTAGGCGACGACCTCGGTCGCCGGTCCGGGGTAGACCGCGACGCCGGCGCCGAAGACCCCCCAGATGCAGCCCGGAGCGCCGGGCCGTCCTGCCGCACGCTGGCACTCACCAGCGGGAGCGGGGAGCGGGGTGGCACACAACGGGGAACGGGGAACGGGGAACGGGGAACGGGGTGGCCCGCTCCCCGCTCCCCGTTCCCCGTTCCCCGCCCAGTGGCCAGGGGCGGAATCGAACCGCCGACACCGTGATTTTCAGTCACGTGCTCTACCAACTGAGCTACCTGGCCGGGGGCGCAAAATGTAGCCGGGGCGCACCCCGGATGGGAGGGGCGCTGCGCGTGCGGGCGGCGCGGCAATCCGTTGCGGGGGCTCCGGCCGGGATGTATGCTCACCCCCCATGGCCCACCCCCGCTTCCCCAACCTCACCGTCCTCGACCACCCGCTCATCCAGCACAAGCTGTCGCTCCTCCGCGACCGCCGCACCACCACGCGCGACTTCACCGGCCTGGTCGGCGAGATCGCCATGCTGATGGCGTACGAGGTGACGAAGGACCTGCCGCTCGAGCCGGTGGTGGTGGAAACGCCGCTCGAGCGGATGACCGGGGCCCAGGTGGCGGGGAAGAAGCTGGTGCTGGTGCCGATCCTCCGCGCCGGGCTCGGGATGGTGGACGGCATCCGGCAGCTGGTGCCGTCGGCGCGCGTGGGCCACATCGGGCTCTACCGGGACGAGGCCACGCTCCAGCCGGTGCACTACTATTTCAAGATCCCGAAGGACGGGGAGGGGCGGGACTTCCTGGTGCTCGACCCGATGCTCGCCACCGGCGGCTCCGCGGCCGCGGCGTGCACCGCCCTCAAGGAGGCCGGCGCGCAGCGGGTGCGCCTCCTCTCCCTCGTGGCCGCACCCGCCGGCGTGCAGCACCTGCTCGACACCCATCCGGACGTCCCCGTCGTCGCCGCCGCGCTCGATCGCGAGCTGAACGCCCACGGGTACATCCTCCCGGGCCTGGGCGACGCCGGGGACCGGCTGTTCGGGACGCGATGAAGCGGGAGCGGGCAGCAGGGAGCGGGGAGCGGGCCGCCCCGCCTTCCCGCGGAGGTTCCCGTTCCCCGCTCCCCGATCCCCGCTCCCCCGGGAGACCATGCCTCCGAATCTCCGACTGACCTTCTGGGGGGCCGCCGGCGGCGAGGTCACCGGCTCGATGCACCTGCTCGAGGCGTGCGGCGCCCGCATCCTGCTGGACGCCGGCCTCTTCCAGGGGCACCGGGCCGAGGCCCAGGGGCGGAACGCGACGCTGCCGTTCGACGCCCGGCGCGTCGACGCCGTGGTGGTCTCCCACGCCCACATCGACCACATCGGCCGGCTCCCGTTCCTCGTCGCCCAGGGCTTCCACGGCCCGATCCACGCCACGCCGGCCACCCGCGACCTCTTCGGCCCGATGCTGCTCGACGCGGCCGAGATCCAGGAGCGGGACCACGAGCACCTCGTGAAGCGGGGCCGCGCCGGGCCGGAGAGCCTGCCGCTCTACACCCGGCGCGACGCGATCGCGGTCCAGGACCTGGCGCACGGCGTGCCCTACGGCCGGCTCTTCCACCTCCGCAAGCACCTCACCGTCGAGTTCGTCGAGGCGGGGCACATCCTCGGCTCCGCCTCGGTGGACCTCCGGGTCAGCGAGGGCACGCCCCACCGGCTGGTCTTCTCCGGCGACATCGGCCGCTGGGGGCTGCCGATCATCCGCGACCCGGAGCCTCCCAGCGGGCCGGTCGACACCCTCATCATCGAGTCGACCTACGCGGACCGGGACCACGAGACCCCGGACGACGCCCGCGCCCGGATGGCGGCGATCATCACCCGCGTGGTGGGGCGCGGGGGCAAGGTGCTGATCCCGGCCTTCGCCCTGGGGCGCGCCCAGGAGCTGATCTACGACCTGCACCTGCTGTGGCGCCAGAAGCGGATCCCCGAGGTGCTGATCTACGTGGACAGCCCGATGGCGGTGGACGTGACGGAGGTCTTCCGGCTCCACCCCCAGGTGCTCGACCGGACCGAGGCCCTGGCCCGCCGGACCGACACCCCGTTCGACTTTCCCCTGGTCCGCTACGTCCGGGACGCGGCGGAATCCCGGAAGTTGAACGCCCTCCGGAGTCCCGCCGTGATCATCGCCGCGAGCGGGATGATGGAGAGCGGCCGGATTCTCCATCACCTCCGGAACCACGCCCCGGATCACCGGAACTGCATTCTGGTGGTCGGCTTCCAGGCCGAGCACACGCTGGGCCGCCGGGTGGTGGAGGGGGCGCGGACCCTCCGGATCTTCGGCGAGGAGGTCGAGCGCCGGGCCGAGGTGGAGGTGATCGACGGCTACTCCGCGCACGCCGACCGGGGCGAGCTGCGGCGCTGGGTGCGGGCGCTCGGCGGGCCGATCCGGCGGGCCTTCGTGGTGCACGGGGAGGACGCCGCGCGGCAGGCGATGGCCGACCTGCTCCGGGCGGAGGGCGTGCGGGAGGTCCACCTCCCGGCGCACGGGGAGAGCTTCGAGGCCTGAGCGTGATGCATCCGGGGCGGTGGATCGGGCGGCTGCTGGTCGCGGCGGTGGTGGTGTACGCCGCGGCGTTCGCCGCCGTCTACCTCGTGAGCCGGCAGGAGGGCCGCCGGACGAGTCAGGTGATCGCGGTGCTCGGCGCGGCGCAGTACAACGGCCGGCCCTCGCCGGTGTTCCGGGCGCGGCTCGACCACGCCGCGGCGCTCTACCGCGCGCAGCTGGCGCCGCGGGTGGTGGTGATGGGCGGGCGCGCCGAAGGCGACCGGGAGGCCGAGGCCGAGGTGGGCCGGCGCTACCTGCAGGTGATGGGGGTGCCCCGCCGCGCGGCGTTCGCCGTGCCCGAGGGCCGGAACACCGAGGAGTCGATCGTCGCCCTCGCGGCGTGGATGCAGGAGCGCGGGCTCGACTCGGTGCTCTTCGTGAGCGATCCCTTCCACCTGGCGCGGCTCCGGCTCGACGCCCGCGGGCACGGGTTCGCCGTGGCCGCCTCCCCCGCCACCGGCAGTCCCATCTCGGCCGACTGGCGGCGCGAGCTGCCCTTCCTCGCCTCCGAGGCCCTCAAGCTCCCCGTGGCCCTGGTGCGGGCCGCGGTCCGGTAGCGGTTCCCCCGCGCACCCGCGGTGGACCGGATCGGCGGCGGTACCGTGAGCGTGGGGTGGGGCGGTAGCTTTCGCCCCGACCCTCACCCCACGGGACGCACGATGCGGTCGCTCCCCCTGCTGGTCCCCCTGCTCCTCGCCCCGGCCACCGCCGCCGCCCAGGCCGCGGCCCCGA
>JAICEH010000140.1 GCA_025924275.1 Gemmatimonadales bacterium
CCCGGGAGAACGACAAGTCGGCCACGGCTGACAAGGCTGCCATCACCTCCGCCCTCCGGCGCATGAGCATCGTGGCGAGCGACCAGACCCACCGGGTACGCCTGGCGTTCACCGCCGGCGGCTGCAAGCTCTCGGTGCAGACCCCCGACCTGGGCGAGGCCCAGGAGGAACTGACGCTCACCTACGAGGGCGATCCGCTGGAGATCGGGTTCAACGCGAGCTACCTGCTGGAGATCCTCAAGTACCTGCCCACCGACGAGATCCGAATGACCTTCCGGGCCCCGGAGCGGGCCGCCACCTGCGAGCCGATCGGGTGGGACGACCCGGCGAGCTTCCTGACGCTGCTGATGCCGCTGCGGCTGATGGACTAGAGGGGGTCCAAGGTCGAAAGTCGAAGGTCGAAGGCGGCGGGGCTTCCGGGCTCCGCCGCTTTTCCGTTCACCGCGGAGAGCGCGGAGGAGGCGGAGGGCCGCGGAGCCGCACCCGGGGCACTAGATCTAATGTTTTGTAAAACAACAATATAGAAACATAGTAGTAAATACTACGACTATATCGCATCTCCGCGGCCCTCCGCGCAGTTTCCGCGCCTCCGCGGTGAAGTAGTTGCTGTGACTGCTAACCGGTGGAGTCCGCCGGCACCGGAGGCGGCGGCAGGAGGGTGTCCACCGGCACCGGCCGGACCTCGAGCACCGAGTCGAGCGGCGGCGGCGCAAGCGTGTCGGGCGCGATCTCCGGCACCGCCGGAGGCGGCGATTCGTCGGCCGGCTCGCGCGGCACCTCGATCCGCTCCCCCCCCATCCGGCGGAGGATCAGGTTCTGCCGCCAGCGCATCCGGCCCGGCCGGTATCCCGGGTTCGAGCGGAGCGGAAACGGCAACGCCCCCGCCAGCGCCGCGGCCTGGCTCCGCGAGAGCCGGACCGCCGGCCGGTCGAAGTAGCGCCGGCTCGCGGCCTCCACCCCCCACGTTTCTTCGCCCAGCTCCGCCACGTTGAGGTAGAGCTCGAGAATCCGGCGCTTCCCCAGCGCCGCCTCCAGGCGGTAGGCCGTGGCTGCCTCCTTCACCTTCCGGAGCGGATTGCGCGAGGGCGAGAGGTAGAGGTTCTTGGCCAGCTGCTGGGTGATCGTGCTGGCGCCGCGGAGCTGGTCCCGGCGGCTCCAGGCCCGCCCCACGGCCCGGCGGAACTCGGCCCGATCCCGGGGCGAATCCCAGGTGAAGTCGGCGCGCCGGTAGCCGAGCGCGCGGAGGATCGCGAGGTAGTCCACCCCGCCGTGTTCCCAGAAACGATCGTCCTCCCCGATGGTCGCTGCCTGGAGCATCGGCCGGGCGATCGAGTCGAGCGGCACGGGACGGTACCGGCGCGCTTCGGCGCCGGCGGGATCCTGCCGGGTCCGGAGCCGCATCATCGCGGTCTCCGCCGGCCAGTGCGTGCGGTACCAGAGCGGGGGCGGCCAGATGGCCAGCACCCAGGCCGCAAGCAGCCCGGCCGCCGCCGCCAGCGCCAGCCCGGTGCGGGCGAGGACGCGGCGGAAGCGGCCGGGCGGTGCGGGCGGGGGCGCCGTCAGGGCAGGGCGGTGATGGTCGTCGTCGAGGTCTGCTTCACCGGGAAGTCGCCGAACGCGGTCATCGCGGTCAGGTCACCGGCGCTGGAGCTGGTGCCGCCGAGGAACTCGCCCCTCCCGGTCACATACCAGGTGGCCTCCCCCGTGCCGGTTCCCTCCACCGACGTCGGCCCGCCTGCGTTGTCGGCCTGGGCCGAGACGGTGAACGTGGTGGCCGCGGTGAGCTGGTGGCCCTGGCGGCCGGCCCAGGCCGCCTCTGGCCCGGCGGAGTACTCCGTGACCCGCACGATGGTGGACGTCCCGCCGTTCTGGTTCTCCTTGGTCTCGGTCGAGTCGGTCCAGCGGTCGCCCGGCTTGAACCCCGGGCGTACGCTGGGATAGAAGTCGCGCAGGATCTGGGTCACCAGCGCCCCGCCGCGCGGGGCGGTCGAGTCGCCCATCACGGTGAAGCCCTGGGTCTTCCCGTTCTCCCCGATGAACGCGTGGTAGGACGCGCCCTTCTCCCCCTCGAGGGTGCCCGGCGGCGTGCCCGGAGGCGCCGGGGCAACGGTCGACGAGTCGAGCACGGCGTGCATCACGCGGCCGCCGGCGGAGTCGGTCAGCGTGACGGTGACGAACGCCGTCATGGTGAACTCGGTCCTCTGCTCGCCCTGGCCCACGGCGCTCAGGTCCACCACGGAGGCAGCGACCGTCTCGATCTTGTAGCGGGCCGTGCTCGGGGCCGGCGGCTGGGTCGCGGCCGTCAGGCCGAGGGGAAGGACCAGGAGGAGGGCGGTACGGCGCGACATCGTGGCCTCGGGGGTCGGGACGGCTTTCCGGCTCACGGGCCGGAGCGGGAGATGGCGCCCCCCGCTCCCGGGCTGGCCCGGGAGGGCGGAGGGCGGTGGCAGGACCGTAAGCCGAGTTCTGTTCCCCCGCGTGAGCGGAGGGATGGTCATCTGTCTGGGACGGTCGTCGCCGACCGCCTCGAGCAGCCTACCCGCGGCTCTCTCGCCCGAAGGCGGGGTCTGGTGCGGGCCGCACCTCGCCGCTGCTTGGCCTTGCTCCGACCGGGGGTTGCCTTGCCGCCCACCGTTGCCGGGGGCGCGGTGGGCTCTTGCCCCACCGTTTCACCCTTGCCTGTGCCCCGAAGGGCCATCGGCGGTCTGTTCTCTGTTGCCCTGTCCGTCGCCTTGCGGCGCCCAGGCGTTACCTGGCGGTCTGCCCTCTGGAGCTCGGACTTTCCTCGGTCCCCGAGGGGACCGCGACCATCGCGTCCTGCCGGGAGGAAATATAGCCGCTGGGGCGGGGGGACAATGGTCGAAGGTCGAAGGTCAAGGGCCGGGGCAGCCGCCCTCCACCGGGACAGCCGCCGACCCCCGACCTTCGACCTTCGACCAGGCTCAGCTTGCCTCGCCCCGCACCCGGGCCAGCCCGCGGACCGCCTCCTCCCGGTAGGGACCGAGGGCCGCGTCGGCCTCCTTCCACTGCTCGATCACGCGGAGGTACTCCCGCTCGGCGGCGGCACTCCGGCCGAGCTTCTCCAGCGCCATGCCGCGGAGCAGCCGGACGCGACCCAGCATTCCCCACCGCGGATCCCACCGGTTGGTGGCGAGCCGGTCGGGCTCGAAGTCCTCGAGCAGCTCCACCGTGGCCATGTAGTCCCCCAGCCAGTACCGCGCCGTCGCCTCCAGCGGTGCGCGGTAGTCGTGCAGGTAGGCCTCGGTGGTCGGACCCGACGCCTTGGCCAGCTCCTGGGCCTTCCCGTCGCCCGGCTTGGGCTCCGCGGGGGCGGCAGTGCGGGCGAGGGCTGCGCGGGCCGCGGCCCGGTCGTTCCGGGCCAGGGCGAGGAGGGCCGCGACCTCCGGCGGCGGGTCGTCTCCCGCCATGGCGCGGAGCTCCTGGAGCGCCGTCGTGTCGCCCGCCCCCGCGGTGAAGACCCCGAGTGCGGCCGGCGCGCCCATCCGCGCCACGTGGGCGCGGTCGGCGGCGGGAGCCGCACGGGCCGCCTCGGCCGCAGCTCCCCACAGCCGCCGGAGTGCGGGGGCCGGGCCGCCGGTGCTGGCGTAGAGGTTCCCCAGGGCGAGGATCCGCCAGTGCGCCCGCGCGGGGTTGTTCCGCCGGGCGCTGTCCGCCGCCGCGTCGATGAACCGGCCCCGGACCCGGTCGGAGAGTTCCAGGGTGCGGGCGGCACGGGTGAGGTCGCCCCGATAGGCGAAGACGTTGGCCGCCGCCGCGATGTCCTGCGCCGCCTCCAGCCCGCTGGTCCAGGCGTCGAAGTCCTCCGGGGTGGCGCTGTCCACCGTGCGGCGGAGCGAGCCGGCCGCCGAGTCCACCCGGCCCGCCACGAACTCGGCGCGGGCCCGTTCCAGCGCGAAGCCGGGGTGCTGCCGCGTGACGCTCTCGAACCGGTCCACCTCGGCGAGGGCCCCGGCCACGTCGCCGCGGAGGACCAGGGCGTCGAACAGGGTGGTGTGAGCCCGGAGCGTCGCGGGCTGGATGGAGACCCACTCCCGGCCGAGCGCCGTGGACGCGGTGCGGGCCCGCGCGAGGGCCTGCGCGGTCGGGCCGCCCTCGGGGGCCGCCGCGAACGAATCCGCCGCGGCGAGCATCACCCCCGAGGTCCGGGTGGACGCCTGAGCCAGCATCTCCGCCATGTGCTGGTAGGCCAGGGCATAGTCGGGCACCAGTCGCACCGCCCGGGCGAAGGCCCGGTAACTCGCGGTGAAGCGCTCCGCCACAGGCTGCGCCGGATCGTGGAACCAGGCGTCGCCCAGCCCGTACCACGCATCGGCGTCGGAGGAGTCGCGCTTGAGGAGCTCGTAGTAGAGGCTCCGGGACGTGGCGTAGTCCGGCTGCAGGAAGGCGCGGTAGGCGTTGATCACCAGCCGCTCGTGGAGCGGGAGCGCCCCGGAGTGCATGGTGGCCCGGATCATCGCCTGGCGCGACACCTCGTCCTCGGCCCCGAGCAGCCAGCCCCGGGCGAGGGCCAGCCGGTACCACGCAAGGCCGAAGGTCGAGTCCATGGCCACCGCGCGGCGGAACTCCCGGTCGGCGGCCTCGAGGTCCCAGCCCTGGAGGTGGTCCATTCCGGCCAGGTAGGCGCGATAGGCCTCGAGCGAGGCGCTGGTGGCCGCCACCAGGCCGGTCTGGATGCCGGTGGGGGCCCCGGCGAGGTCGAGGAGCGCCCGCGCCAGCTGGTCGAAGAGGGGCCGCTCGTCGCCCGCGGTGGGGCCGGCCGCCTCCGCCACGTCCACCCGGTCGCCCGTGGCCACGTCGAACATCCGCGCCACCAGGGACAGCGAGTCGCCCACCCGCTCGTACTCTCCCAGGATGACGGTCCACGCGCCGGCGTCCCGCGCGAGGCGCCGCGCGGTGGCGAGGCTCACCGGCTCGTCCGGCTCGATCCCGCGCCGCTCGAGCAGGTCGTGGACCCGCCCGTGGTCGACCACCGTGAGGTCGGTCCACTGCGAGAGGTTGAGGCCCAGCATCGAGACGCTGCCGTCGCGGAGCCACGCCGTGGACGGGTCGTCACGCAGGTTGTCGAACGGGAGGACCAGGATCGAGTGCCGCGGGTTGACCCCCGGGGGCGGGCCGTCCGCCCCACGCCGCGCGAGGGCCACGCCGCCGCCCACCACCAGGAGCGCCAGGCCGGCCGCCGCGGCCACCAGCCCGCGCCGGAGCCGGGAGGGCACCCGACGGTCGCCCAGCACCGCCTCACGGAACTCCCGGCCCGTCTGCCACCGCTCCGCCGGCGCCTTCTCCAGCGCGCGCATCACGGCGCGGGCGAGCGGGGCCGGCGTTTCCGCGCGGATCCGCTGCACCGGCACCGGGCGGGTCGAGATGTGGTGGGAGACGACCACGCGGTGCGGCCCGGTGAACGGCGGCGTGCCGGTCAGCATCTCGTAGGCGACGACGCCGAGGGCGTAGACGTCGCTGCGCGGGTCCACGGTGTCCTCTCCCGTGGCCTGCTCCGGGCTCATGTAGGCCGGCGTCCCCACCGCCATCCCTGGGCCGGTGCTCTCCGGCCGGTTCTCGCCGGCGGTGAGCCGGGCGACGCCGAAGTCCACCAGCAGCGCGCGGCCGGTGCCCTCCTCCAGCAGCACGTTCTCCGGCTTCACGTCGCGGTGCACCACCCCCGCGCGCGCCGCCGAGTCGAGCGCGTCGGCGAGGTCGGAGACGATGCGGGTCACCGCGGCCACCGGCAGGCGGCCGTCCCGCTGGATCCGCTCGCGGAGCGTCTCGCCC
>JAICEH010000141.1 GCA_025924275.1 Gemmatimonadales bacterium
CGCGAGATCGATGTAGAGACGGAGTCGCCGGCTCCGACTTTCCTGTGCCGGCGCCAATGCAGGCGCCCGAACCAGGAGGAGGTCCGAGGATGAAGTTCATGCTGATGATGCACGCGCCCCGGGGCGACGGGAGCTGGCAGATCGGCGACTGGTCGCCCGCGGAGTTCAAGGCCCACATCGACTTCATGATCAAGCTCAACGAGGACCTGAGCGAGGCCGGGGAGCTGGTGGGTGCGGAGGGCCTGGCGCCGCCGGGGGAGGCCCGGCTGGTCCGCGCGGGGAAGGCCGGGGCGCCACCGGAGACCGACGGACCGTTCCCGGAGGCCAAGGAGTACCTCGCCGGCTACTGGATCGTCGAGGTGGACCGCCCCGAGCGGGCCTGGGAAATCGCGGCCCGGGGAGAGTTCGGGGCCTGGATCGAGGCCCGGGGCCACCAGGCGGCGGAGGGCCTCTGGGAGTGCTACGTGGCGGGCCCGGAATCGGGACCCGATGCCTCGCGGTGGCGCACCGAGCTCAACCGGCCGCTGCTCGGCCAGGGCGCGGCCTGAGGCCGTCTGGCACGGCTGTTGCCTTCCTGGCGGCCCGGCTCCAATGACCGGCCGAGGGCCGGAGGGAGGGCGCTGCCATGACGATGGTCGCCGTGCTGCTCGTGTCGCTGATGCCCCTGCTGCCCTGGCTCTCGATCTACGCGATCGTGCGCCACGGACCCTTCCCCAACCGCTGGTGGAAGGGCGAGAACGCGTTGGGATTCGGGCTCTTCGTGGGAATCGTCGCCTTCGCCCTCGGCTTCTTCGGGCCGATGGTGCTCGCTCCGGGTGCGAACCAGGGGCCGATGCTGGGGATCTTCATCACCGGGCCCGCCGGCCTGGCGCTGGGCCTGGTGTGGGGGATGATCCGCGCCATGCGCCGTCGGATCGCAGCCTGAACTGAGCAGCCCGCCGGACCAACCACACCCTCCGTCTCGTCGGTCCCGTGATCTTCGCAGGGGGAGCTGAGCCGCACGGCGCTCCGCTTGACGCTCGCCCTGCCGGCCGGTATGCTCGCGATGGCGTTCAGGGCGCCCCCCGTCCGCGGGAAGGACCGAGTCCACCTGGTTGGCGCGCAGCATCGCTCCAGACATGCGATCCTCCACTTCGCCCGAAGCCAGCGGACCCGGGCAGCGCACCAGGAGGCTCGTCGTGTCCACCCGCCGCCTTCCCGTCCGCCCCGACCTCGACCAGCTCCGCCACCAGGCGAAGGACCTCCTCCGCGCGTTCCGCGCCGGCGACCCCGCGGCCGCGGCCGAGTTCGCCCGCCACCACCCGACCCCTCCCGCCCCCGCTGACGCCAGGCTGGCGGATGCGCAATTCGTCCTCGCCCGCGCCTACGAGGCCCCGAGCTGGCCCCGCCTGGTGCAGGCCTGCGAGCTGATCGACGCCATCTGGCGCGATGATCCCGAGGCGATCCGCGCGCTGGTGCTGGCGCATCCCCATCTCCTCCGCGAGCACGCCACCATCCGGGACAGCAACTGGGGCCCGCCCCTCTCCTACGCCGCCAACCTGGGTCGCGACCGGATCATCGAGCTGCTCCACGGGCTCGGTGCGTCCGACCTCGAGCACGCCATCGACCGGGCGACGCTCCAGGGGAAGATCGGCACCGCCCGGATGCTCCACCGGCTGCTCGGCGCCCCGACACCGCCGGACGGCGCGCTGGGCGGCCCCGCCTACACGCTGAGCGTCGAGGGCACCGCACTGGTGCTCGAGCTGGGCGGGAGGGTGCGGGACGAGCGGGGCGGCCGCCTTGCCCCGGTGGACGTGGTGCTGGAGACCGACAGCCGGAAGCCAGAGGCCAAGCACGCCATCCTCGAGTTGTACGTCCGGCACGGGCTCGAGCTGCCCGACACCCCGGTGATGGCGCTCCACCGCGGCCGCCTCGACCTCCTCGAGGCCCACCTCGCGCGGGATCCCGCCCTCCTCCGGCGGACATTCACCCACGAGGAGATCTACCCGCCGGAGCTCGGCTGCCACGACGAGGTGCTGGCCACCCACGGAACGCCACTGGCTGGTGCCTCGCTGCTCCACATGGCGGTGGACTATGACGAGATGGAGATCGCGCGCTGGCTCCTCGACCGCGGGATGGACCCCGACGTGCGGGCGGCGGTCGGGCCGGACGGGTTCGGCGGGCACACCGCACTCTTCGCCACGGTGGTCTCCCAGCCCAACTTCTGGATGAACTACCAGCGGCGGCCGCAGGTGGCGCCCTTCACCGAGCTGCTGCTGGCCCGCGGGGCCGACCCCAATGCCCGCGCCTCGCTCCGGAAGCAGCTCCATCCGGGATACGGGCCCGACACTCCGCACGAGTATCACGACGTCACGCCCCTCGCCTGGGGCGAGCGGTTCCACAACCGGATCTTCGTGAGCCGGCCGGCGATGCAGCTCATCGCGGAGGCGGGAGGGCATCCGTGACGGCAGCGGCCGGATCGCTCGACGCCCGATTCCGCGCCGCCGTGGCGTTGATGGACGCCGGCGATGTCCCGGCGCTCGAGCGCCTCCTGGTGGCGGACCCCGGGCTCGCCGGGGCCCGCCTCGAAGCCCCGGGCGCGTGGCTCCGCGACCAGGTCGGCGGCGCACTGGACGACTTCTTCGCCCGGCCCTGGCTCCTCTGGTTCGTGGCGGAGGATCCGGTGCGGAACGGCACGCTCCCGGCAAACGCCGCCGAGGTGGCCGCCGCCGTCCTGCGCGCGGCGCGGGCCGCGGCCCCCGACACGGTCCAGGCGCAGGTGGATCAGGCGGTTCGGTTGGTGGCGTGGTCGTGGATCGCACGGGACTGCGGGGTGCAGATCGCCCTCCTCGACCTGCTCCTCGACGCCGGAGCCTCCCCGGACGGCATCACCGACGCCGCCCTGGTGAACCGGAACCACGCCGCGGCGAAGCACCTGCTCGCCCGCGGGGCCCGCCCGACGCTGGCAACGGCGCTTTGCCTCGGCCGCTGGGACGACCTCGCCGCGCTTCCCCCGCCCGGCCCGGAGGAGCTCCAGTTGGCGCTGGTGCTCTCCGCACTGAACGGACGCGTCGAGGGCGTCCGCCGGGCGCTCGAAATGGGGGCCGAGGTGAACACGCCCAGCCGGAACCTCTACTCCCACGGCACCCCCCTGCATCACGCCGTCTGCTCCGGGTCCCTCGAGACGGTCCGGCTCCTCGCCGATGCCGGCGCCGGACTCGGGACCGCGGATGCCGCCTGGCACGCGACCCCCCTCGGCTGGGCGGAGTTCTACGAGGACGAGCACCGCGGCACACTACGGGCCGCCGAGTGGACCCGCATCGCAGCCTTCCTGCGGGAGCGCGCCGGGTAGGGCATATTTGACCGGATGACCCGACCCGTAGTCGTCGGCTCCGGCATCGCGGGACTCTGGGCCTCCTGGCGCCTCGCGTCGGGAGGCCATCCCGTCCTGCTCCTCACCAAGGGCGCGCTGGGGGACAGCGCTTCGGCCTGGGCCCAGGGCGGTGTCGCGGTCGCGCTCGCGCCGGGGGACAGCCCGACCCTGCATGCCGCGGACACGATCGCCGCGGGAGGCGGGATCAACGACCCCGAGGCCGTCCGCATCCTCACCACGGAGGGCCCGGACCGGATCCGCGAGCTCGTCGCTCTCGGGGCCGAGTTCGACCGGGGCCCCGACGGGCAGCTCCGCTTCGGGCTGGAGGCCGCCCACAGCCGCCACCGGATCATCCACGCCGATGGCGACCGCACCGGCGCCGCGATGGTCCGGGCGCTGATCGCCGTGGTGCAGCACCTGCCGACGGTCGAGGTGCGGGAACACGCCGAGGTGCGCCGGTTGTCGAGGGTGGGGGGGCGGATCGCCGGAGTGGAAGTGGTGACGGCCGCCGCGGGCCGGGAGTCGAGGGTGGAAGTCATCCCGGCCCGGGACGTGGTGCTGGCGACCGGCGGGGTCGGGCAGCTGTACGCGGTCACGACCAATCCCGAGACCGCCACCGGCGACGGCTGGGCGTTGGCGGACGAGGTGGGGGCGGAGCTCAGGGACCTCGAGTTCCTGCAGTTCCATCCCACGGCCCTCCGGCTCCGCGGCGTGAATCCGGCCCCGCTCGTCTCCGAGGCGGTGCGCGGCGCCGGCGCGCACCTGGTAGACTGGACCGGCCAGCGCTTCACCCTCGAGTTCGACGAGCGGGCCGAGCTGGCCCCGCGGGACGTCGTGGCCCGCGCGGTCGAGTACGCGGTGTCCGAGGGGGGCGCCTTCCTCGACGCGCGCCCGCTGGCGGACTTCGCCGAGCGCTTCCCCGGCATCCACGCCATGCTGGCGCGGCACGGCCTCGACCCGGCGCGGCAGCTCATCCCGGTGGCTCCGGCGCTGCATTATGCGATGGGCGGCGTGCTCACCGACCTCGATGGGCGCACCACCGTCCCGGGGCTCTGGGCCATCGGGGAGGTGGCCTCCACCGGGGTGCACGGCGCCAACCGGCTGGCCTCGAACTCGCTCCTCGAGGGGCTGGTGTTCGCCGACCGCGCCGCACGCGCCCTCGCCGATGAGCTCGCCGCCCCCCCGCCGGCCGGAACGGCCCCCGCCTTCGAGCCCGGCCCGCCGGACGCCGGCGCCGACGCCGGAGGGCCGGCCACCGGGATCCGCGCGGCGATGCGGGCGATCATGACCGGAATGGTGGGACTGAGCCGCACCGAGGGCTCGCTGGAGCAGGCGCTCCACGACCTGGCCGCGCTCGAGGCGGCGGTCCCCGGAGGCGCCTGGCGAACGCGCCACCAGCTCCGGGTCGCGCGGCTCATCGCCCGGTCCGCCCTGGCCCGCCGCGAGAGCCGGGGCGGGCATCGGCGGATCGACTTCCCCCCCGCGGACCAGCCGCGGATCGAGCCGGAGCCGCTGGGGCTGGACTAGCCGCGAGTCGCGAGTCGCGGCCGTCACCTCGAACCCTGAGCCGTACCCGATGCCCCTCAACCTCCCCGTCATCGAGCCCACCGCCCTCTCCCCCGGGCAGATCCGCGAGATGCAGGGCGAGATCCGCCGCCTGGCCCGGGAGCGGAACGCGATCATCCTGGCCCACAATTACCAGCGGCCCGAGGTGCAGGACGTGGCCGACTTCGTGGGCGACTCGCTCGGTCTCTCCCGCGAGGCCGCCAAGGTGGGCCAGGACGTCATCGTCTTCTGCGGGGTGCACTTCATGGCGGAGACCGCCGCCATCCTGAGCCCGGGGAAGCGGGTGCTGCTGCCCGACCTGCGCGCCGGCTGCTCCCTGGCCGATACCATCACCGCCGAGCAGGTGCGGCGCTGGCGGGCCGAGTTCCCCCACCACGTCGCGGTGGGCTACGTCAACACCACCGCCGCGGTGAAGGCGGAGCTCGACTACTGCTGCACCAGCGGGAACGTCCTCGACGTGATCGACGCCGTCCCGGCCGGGCGCGGCATCCTCTTCCTGCCCGACTTCTTCCTGGGGATGCACGTCAAGCGCCAGCGGCCGCACCGGGACATCGAGGTTTGGCTTGGCGAGTGCCACGTGCACGCCGGCATCAACCCGCTGAACCTCGAAGCCGCCCGCCGCGCCCACCCCGGATCCGAGGTGCTGGTGCACCCCGAGTGCGGCTGCGCAGGCCAGCTCATCTACGCGATGGGCACCGGTGACGTGGATCCCGAGGGCATCCACATCGCCTCCACGGAGCGGATGGTGCAGCTCGCGCGGGAGCGGCCGGCGCGGTCGTTCATCGTCGCCACCGAGACCGGGATCATGCACCGGATGCAGAAGGAGGCGCCG
>JAICEH010000142.1 GCA_025924275.1 Gemmatimonadales bacterium
CGCGGCGGCCAGGCGCGCCGCCGGTGAGACCTCGTACGCCGCCGTGTGGCAGTCCGCACACGCGGCATCGCCGTGCGACTGCGCCAGCGCCCAGCCGGCCCGGCGATGGTCGAACCGCTCGCGGCTCCCATCGGGCCACTGCACCATCGCGAACCCCGGGCCGGCGTGGTCGGGATGGCACGACTCGCAGGCCTGGGCCTTGACCCGCGGGGTACCGTGGAAGCCGCGCGCCCGCGCGGCGAGCCACGCGACGTCCCCGTGGCACGCCGTGCACTGCGCCGCCATCGCCTCCCGGCCGCCACCGTGGCACTGGGTGCACCGGGTCGGCCCCTCGAGGGCCGCGTGGGACCGGGCGAGCGGGCCCGGGGAGATCTGCGCGACCAGCGGAGGCGCCGGGCCGGCGGCCAGTCCCAGCGCCAGGACGGCGCCCCGGAGGCCCCGGGCTACCAGAGCCACGTGGCGCCCACCACGACCACCACCACGACGTGGATGAGGACCGCCGCGAGCGCCGTGACCGCGAGCGGGCGGTGGGCCACGTGCCAGAACCGGAGGATGTTCTGGGTGGCCCCGAGCATCCGGCTGTGCTGCACGAGGGCCATCTCCCGGTTCGCCAGCCGGAGCACCTCGCGCAGCGCGGCAGCCTCGCCGCGGCGGCGGACCGGCGCGCGGCGCCGGAGCTCCCTCCGCAGTCGCGACGCTGCGTGCCGGCGGGCGCGGTCGTCCGCCAGCATCCGGCCGAGCGTGCGCCAGAGCCCGAGTCCGGCGGCAGGCGGCGGACCGGTGCCGAGCATCCGCTCCAGCACGTACGGGTCGAGCCCGGACCGCCGGGCGAGCTCCTCGACCAGCGCCTGCCGCTGGGCGACAATCTCCTCGATCGTGAGCTCGACACCGGCCTGGCTTCGCGGGATGCGGACGTAGAGGTACCGCCCCACGAGGCCACTGGCCCAGACGACCAGCATCGCCCAGAAGCCGAGCCCGATCACGCCGTCGAACTTCCAGGCCGCGTGCGTGGCGACGAGGAGGGGAAGCCCGAAGGCCGCCAGGACGTGGACCTCGAGCCACCTCGGGATCGCACCGGTGAACGCGAGCCAGCGGAACCGCTTCCGGAGCGGGTAGAGCCAGAGGAAGAGGAAGAGGACGAGCGCCACGAGGCCGGCCGTCTGCCCCACGTACCCCGACGGACGGAACCAGAAGCGGAGCGGATCGCGCACCTGCTCCGCCCGCGGCGCCAGGTAGTAGGGGAGGCCGGCGAGGTTCACCCCGACGAGCAGGGTCAGGAACCCCGCCAGCACCAGCCGGCCCGCCGCCCCCCGACGCGGGGCTGCCGCGGGGCGCGGCTCGACGTGGAGGCGGAGGGGGCTCCCGCCCGGCGGCCCGGCGGGCACGCGACGACTCGAGGGTGGCGGCGAGGACAGGGCCGGGTCGGGGGAGCGCATCAATGAGTCCGCGACGGTACGCGACCTGCACCCGGCAAGGATCCTGCCCCCGTGCGCGACCCGCGGTCGGGGCCCTATCCGCCTGCCGGACAAGCAGGTGGGTGCGGATTCCCGACTGCGCGAGCTGGAACGATTCGTTCCATCTGCATCGCGGCATTCCATCACGGGCGGTCGGGGCGGATATCCGAGGATGGCGTGACGGATTCCCGCGCCGGCGCAGGACACGGCATTCGGCGCAGGCTGCCCTCCAACGGGAAATGACCATCGAGACCCTCGTCTACCTCGGCTTCGGCCTCTTCCTCGTGTTCCCGGTGATCGCGCACCTTGGGCGCACCCGGGCACGGGAGCGCGCGGCGCGGCGCGCCGCCGACCGCGCCGGGCTCGCCGCCGCCGGCCCGCGCGCGCAGCATCCCCACGTGGACGTCTCCCACTGCATCGGCTGCGGCGCCTGCGTGGACGCCTGCCCCGAGGGGGACGTGCTGGGCGTGATCGCCGGGAAGGCCGCGATCGTGAACGGCCCGAGGTGCATCGGCCACGGGCTCTGCGCCGAGGCGTGCCCGGTCGGGGCCATCACGATCGTGATGGCGCCGCCCGGCATCAGCGCCGACCTGCCCCGGCTCTCCTCCGAGTACGAGAGCAGTGTGCCCAACGTCTTCGTCGCGGGCGAGCTGGGCGGGCTCGCCCTGATCAAGAATGCGGTGAACCAGGGTCGCGACTGCGTGGACACGATCGCGCGGCGGTTCGCCGGCCGGCCCCGCCCGGCCGGCGTGCTCGATGTCTGCATCGTGGGCGCGGGGCCCGCGGGGCTGAGCGCCTCCCTCCGCGCGGTGGAACGCCGGCTGACATACGTCACGCTGGAGCAGGAGGCGCTGGGCGGCACGGTGGCCAAGTACCCGCGCCGGAAGCTGGTGCTGACGAGCCCGGTGGACTGGCCCCTGCACGGCCGGTTCAACAAGCTCGAGATCTCCAAGGAGCGGCTGATGGACTTCTGGGCCAGCACGATCCGGAAGGCACGGCTCCAGGTCCACGAGCGGGAGCGGGTGGAAGACATCCGCGGGGAGGCCGACGGCAGCTTCGCCGTGACGACCCCGACCGGGAGGTACCGGGCCCGGAGCGTCATCCTGGCCCTCGGACGCCGCGGCACGCCCCGGAAGCTCGGCGTCACCGGCGAGGACCTCCCGAAGGTGATGTACGGCCTGATCGAGGCGGAGGCCTACACCGACGCAGCCATCCTCGTGGTGGGCGGCGGCGACAGCGCGGTCGAGGCGGCGCTCGGGCTCTCGCACCAGCGGGGGAACCGGGTCACGCTGTCCTACCGGGGGGAGGAGTTGAGCCGGATCAAGGAGCGGAACGCGGAGCGGCTCCGGGACGCGGTGCGGGCCGGCAGGCTCCAGGTGCTGTACCGATCGAACCTGCGGGAGGTGCGGGATCGGTCCGTGGTGGTGGAGGTCGCGGAGCAGCCGAGCGAACTGGCCAACGACTGGGTCTGGATCTTCGCCGGGGGCGAGGCACCGAATGCCTTCCTGGAGAAGATCGGGGTGGCCGTCGGCGACCGGGACCTCACCGGCGAGGCGGAGGCGGAGGCGCGGCTCCGGCGCGCGGGGTAGCCGGGTGCGGGGGATCTCCCCCCGCCCGGATTCCGCCGTACCTTGTCCCCTTCCCCTGCCGGAGCGGAGCGTGACCCCCTCCCGGTCTCTCGCCGACCGCTTCTACGCCGCCTTCGCCCGGCGCGACCACGCCGCGATGGCGGCCTGCTACGCGCCCGGCGCCACGTTCTCGGACCCGGTCTTCCCCGACCTCCGGGGCGAGCGGATCGGGCTCATGTGGCGAATGCTCTGCGAGCGGGGCACCGACCTCCGGATCGAGTGGACGGTCCTCCGGGCCGAGGGGACCGAGGTGGTGACCGCCTGGCAGGCGTGGTACACCTTCCGCGCCACCGGCCGCCCGGTCCACAACCGCATCACCGCGTCGATGACGCTCGAGCACGACCTGATCCGCCGCCACCGGGACGAGTTCCACTTCCACCGCTGGTCCGCCCAGGCGCTCGGATGGAAGGGGCGGCTCCTCGGCTGGACTCCCCTGGTCCGGAACGCGGTGCGCCGCGAGGCGGCGAGGGCGCTGGAGAAATTCGCGGTCCGGTAGCCCCGCCGAGCCGCCCCTTCTGGACACCCCCCGGATCGGCCCGTATCTTGGGGCCAGTCCGGAGACCCCCGATGAACCGAAGCTGGACACTGCTCGCCTTCTCGGCGCCTCTCGTCACGCCCGGAGCCGCAGCGCAGGCCCCCGCGCGCGACCTCACCCCGCCCCGCCGCACCGTCGAGGTGAGCCTTTCGGCTGCACCCGCCCGGCTCGAGCTGGTCCCGGGGACCGCCACGGACCTCTACGCCTACAACGGCACCGTGCCCGGCCCGGTGCTCGAGTTCCGCGAGGGCGACCACGTGGTGGTCCACTTCCGGAACGACCTGCCGGTGACCACCACGGTCCACTGGCACGGCCTGCACCTGCCCTTCGCCGCCGACGGCAGCCCGTTCCACCTGGTGGCCCCCGGCGAGACCTACGACTACGAGTTTGACATCCCGCCGGGCACCGCCGGCACCTACTGGTACCATCCCCATCCCAACCACGAGACCGGCCGGCAGGTGGCGCACGGGCTCTACGGGGCCATCGTGGTGCGCGCGCCCGACGACCCGCTCGCCGGGATCCCGGAACAAGTGCTGGTGCTTTCCGACAACCGGCTCCTACCCGACGGCTCGCTCGACCTGCCCGACCCGCACAGCCACCCGGCCCTGGTGGACCGGGAGAACGGGCGCGAGGGCCCGCTCCTCCTGGTGAACGGGCGCGAGCTGCCCGAGCTCTCGATCCGGAGCGGCGAGATGCAGCGCTGGCGGATCGTCAACGCCTCGGCGGGGCGGATGTACCGGCTCACGATCCCCGGCCACGCGCTCACCTGGGTGGGCACCGACGGCGGGCTCTTCGAGCGCCCGGTGGAGGTGAACGACATCACGGTGGCGCCCAGCGAACGGGTCGAAGTCCTGGTCCGCGGCACCGACCTGCCGGGGAGCCGGCTCGTCGTCTTCGACCTCCCCTACGACCGCTACATCCCGCAGACCCGGCCCCGCCTCTGGAATTGCCCCCGGAAGCTCTTCACCCTGAGGTACGCCGAGGGGCCGCCCACCGGCGGGAACGTCGAGCCGCCACCGGTCCCGGCCACCCTCCGCCGGGTCGAGCCGCTCGACCCGGCCAGTGCCACCACCACGCGGGTGGTGACCCTCTCGCAGGGGCTGATCAACGGCAAGCAGATGGACATGGCGCGGGTCGACGTGGATGCGCCGCTCGGCGCCACCGAGATCTGGGAGGTGGAGAACATCGTGGGGATGGACCACCCCTTCCACCTCCACGGGTTCCGTTTCCAGGTGCTCGACCGGAACGGCGTGCCCGAGCCGTTCCCCGCCTGGCGCGACGTGGTGAACGTGCCCCGGCACGAGACCGTGCGGTTCATCGTGCGGTACGACGACTTCCCCGGAAAGTGGATGTTCCACTGCCACATCCTGGACCATGAGGATCACGGGATGATGGGCATCCTGCAGGTCAACTGAGCCGAGGTGGACATGAACGTAGACTTCCCCGCACCCTCGCCTTCCGCCGTCGCTGCCCTGGCGTTCCTCGCGGTAGCGCTCGGCGCCGGCGACGCGGGGGCCCAGGCGGACCGGGCGAAACTCCTCGCCGGCCGGGCACTGGTCCTGAGCCACGCCTGCGGCGACTGCCATGGCGGCGGCAACAACCCCGCGGCGGACGGCTTCCTGGCCGGCATGCGGGACACGACCCAGCAGTTCCGGATCGGGCCCTTCATCACCCGGCCCCGGAACCTGACCCCCGACAACACGACCGGGTTGGGACGGTTCAGCGAGCGGCAGATCTTCAATGCCCTCCGCTTCGGGCTCCGCCCAGGCGAGACCGCCGACATTGAGATCACCGGCACCATGCCGGGCCAGGGGAACTTCCCGCTCCACCCCAAGTACCTCGCTCCCCCGATGCCGTGGCCGGCGTGGCGCCATATGACCGATGAGGAGCTCTGGGCGATCGCGGCCTACCTCAAGGGGGGCCTCAAGCCGGTGCGGAACCAGGTGCAGGACAGCGACGGCCCGCCCGACTTCTGGGCCAGCGAGTACACGGTGGAGAAGATCGGCGCCTGGCCGGCGGTGGCGTACCCGGCGGCGAGCGAGAAATAGACGGATAGACGGATAGACGGGATTCCTGCAGGTGAACTCAACCGAGGTGGACATGACCGCCGACTTCCGTGCACCCTC
>JAICEH010000143.1 GCA_025924275.1 Gemmatimonadales bacterium
ACCGGGCCCAGGAGTCGGAAGTCTCCGACTACCGGGCCCGGCTTCGCTTCCGCACCTCCTTCTCGCTCGGGCGCCGCGCGTGGGCCCGCGTCCCCGTCGCCTCCGCCGAGGAGCTCGACGCCACCGTGCACTGGTCGGCGCCGAACGACCTGCGGGTGGACCTGCACGGCCGGCGCGGCAAGTCCCGCATCGAGGACGCGGAGATCAACACGGTCTTCTCCCGGCCGTGGTTCTTCCCCCGCGGCGTGGGCGATTCGGTGCGGCTCTTCGGGGAGGACTTCCCCGAGCGGGCGGCCCTCCACCCGCTGGCGCCAACCGGGCCCGAGTGGTACCGCTACGCCATCGTGGACAGCCAGCGGGTGGTGCGGCCCGACGGCGACCCGATCCGGCTGTACACCGTCGAGGTGACTCCTCGGCGCAACGGCGACGCGCTGGTGGCGGGGTTCCTCCTGCTCGACGCCGCCCGCGCCGAGGTGGTCCGGTTCTCCTTCCGTTTCGTCGGCACCGGGCTCTGGGACGTCCCTTCCGAGGCCACCGCCGCCGATTCGGCCGAGAGCCGGCGCAACAACAAGCTGGTGAACCGGATCCTGCAGCTCGACGCGGACCTCGAGTACGCCCTGCAGGAGGGCCGGTTCTGGATGCCCTACCGCCAGGTGATCTCGGGCCGGGTGCAGATCCCGATCATCGGGGACATCGTCATCCCCTTCGAGATGCGGACCCAGTTCGACGACTACGAGATCAACACCGGGCAGGCCGTGGCCTTCACCGTGCCGATTCCGCCGGAGGGGATGACCCAGGAGGAGCGGCGCGCGTGGCGCGATTCGGTTCGCGAGGAGCGTCGGGATGCCCGGCAGGACTCGGCCGTGGCGTGGGACGCCGCCGGCCGCTGGCAGGGCGGCAGCTACCAGGTGCATCACGCGCCGGAGGATTCGCTTCGCGCCTGGACCGGGTGGACCGACTCGCTGGTGCTCGACCCCTCGGGCGCGGAAGATGCCGAGCTGCGCGACGTGGTGAGCGACCTGGCCCGGCTCGCCGAGGACCTCCCCGGCGAGATGACCGGGCGGCCCACGCTCGCCTTCGGCTACGAGCGCCTGGCGGACGCCTTCCGCTTCAACCGGGTGCAGGGCGTGGCCCTGGGCCTCGGCGCCGCCTGGCGGCCGAAGGGCATCGCCTTCCTGCGGGTCCAGGGAACCGCGCGCTACGGCTTCGCCGACGGGCGGCTCAACCTCCGCGCCGCGTTCATCCGGGAGGCCCCCGGCGGGCGCTGGTCCCTCTCGGGGTACCACGAGGTAGCCGCCGTGGACGGCGGGCCCCCGGTGGGTCCGCTGGCCAACAGCGTCAACGCGTTCTTCACCGGGCACGATGACGCGGAGTACTACCGGGCCACCGGCGCCTCCCTGGTGCACGACCGCTCGGTCGCCTACGGGACCGAGCTGCAGCTCGGGCTCACGGTGGAGCGGCAGGGAAGCGTCGGCACCTCGGCGGAGTCGTTCATCAACGACATCACCGGGGGCAACGGCGAGTTTCCTGCGAACCCGCCGGTGGCCGAGGGTTGGGCGGGCGGGCTCCGCGCGGGGCTCGCGGGGGTGGTGGGGCGCGCCGCCTGGCGGGTCCAGGCCGACGGGTTCGTGGTCGAGGAGTCGGACACCTCGGCCGCGGCACTGCTCACGGGACGGCTGCAGGGCCGGTGGCGGCAGCCGATCGGTGGCGCTCGCGGCCTGACGCTCGAGGGGTCCGGCGGCGTCTCGATGGGGGATGCGATCCCGCAGTACCTCTTCCGCGTGGGCGGCACGCAGTCGGTGCGGGGTCACGACTACGGCGTGGCGCGCGGCGAGGCGTTCTGGACGGTCCGGGCGGACTGGAGCGTGCTCGAGGGGGAGGGTGCCATCCGCCCGGTGGTGTTCGCGGACGCGGGCCAGGCAGCCGCCCTGGACGATTTCGGCGGCTCGGCGGTCTACGGCGGCGCGGGCATCGGGTTCTCGCTGCTGCGCGGGATGGCGCGGCTCGACCTGAGCGTGGCGGTGTCGCCCGACACCGGTCCGCTCCGCGTCGACTTCTCCATCGGCGCGCCGCGCTGACGGCGCTCGAGCCCGAGGAGCCGCCGCCACCAGCCTCGGCCGGCCCGGTCGGCCCGACCCGGCAGCAGCACGCGGGGCGGGCCGATCGGCTTCTCAGCCATCGAGCGGGAGGGCGTGGGTGACCGGCGCGTGGAGGAGGCTGTCCTCGTCGCCGATCAGGAACAGCTCCGCGAACCGCTCCAGCCGTCCGCCTTCCTCCACCTGCAGCCGCGGGAGTGGCACGTCCCCCGGCAGGCGGAACACCAGGGTCACGTCCCGCTGGCCGCCGGGCGGCAGGGCCTCCCCCAGCGCCCGATCGGGGTCGAGCCCCAGCTCGCGTTCGGCGTCGAGGTCGCGGAACCACCGCCGGCCCTCGGCGTCGCGGATGGTGGCGGAGGGGCGGTCGAGCGCGAGCCGGGCCCGGCGGGCATCGCTGGAGACCCGGACCTGCACCGCCACGCGCCGGAGGCCCGGTGCGGCCGGCACCGGGCCGAGCACGCGGGCGTCCATCACCGCCACGCCGAGGTGGCAATCGAGGTAGGCCCCGCAGAAGCGCTTCGGCTCCCCCGGGGGGAGCATCAGCTCGTCGCTCGCCAGCGACGTGGTGGCCAGCGCGCCGGCATAGGCGCCGCCGAGGATGCAGCCGAGCAGGGTCAGCTTGCGCACGGGTAGCCTCACGGTTCAGCCGGTGGCCGACGCGGCGTCCGGCGCGGGTGGCGACACGCCGCCGAAGCGGCGGTCCCGGCGGGCGAACTCCGCCACCGCCTCGGCAAGCGCCGGCCCGTCGAAGTCCGGCCAGAGGGTGTCGGTGAACACCAGTTCGGCATAGGCGCACTCCCAGAGCAGGAAGTCGCTCAGGCGGCGCTCCCCGCCGGTGCGGATGAGGAGGTCCACGTCGGGGGCCGGGGCCGCGTGGGAGGCGCGGGCGAGGGCCTCGGCGAAAGCCTCCCGGTCGGGCAGGGTGCCGGCGAGCGAGGCGGCGGCGCGGGCGATCGCGTCGCGGGCCGAGTAGTCCACGGCTACCCGCAGCCGGAGTCGCGAGCCCCAGGCGGTGGCCGCCTCGGCCCGCTCGATGGCGAGCTTGACCCGCCGCGGGATGCGGTCGCGGCGGCCCACGAACTCGAGGCGGACCCCCTCGTCCGCCAGCGCCGGCGCCTCGCGCGCCAGGTGGTGCTCCAGGAGCGAGAAGAGCGCCCGGACCTCCGCCGGCGGCCGGGCCCAGTTGTCGCTGGAGAAGGCGTAGAGGGTGAGCACCTCGATGCCGAGGCCGGGTGCGGCCCGCACGGCGCGGCGGACGGCATCGGCCCCGGCGCGGTGCCCCAGGGTGCGGGGCCAGCCGCGGCGCTCGGCCCACCGGCCGTTGCCGTCGAGGATGAGGGCCACATGGCGAGGAGTACTTTGCTTCATAAAGTTTCCGGACCCGAAAAAAGGTCAGCCAAGCGCCGAGATCAGCGCTTCCATGTGCGCCAGGTACGCCTCGAGCGCGCGGCGCCCGGCCGGCGTGAGGGCGTACTCGGTGCGGGGGGTGCGCCCCGCGAAGCTCTTGGTGCACCGGACGTACCCCGCCTCCTCCAGCTTCCGGGCGTGCACGCTGAGGTTGCCGTCCGTGGTGCGGAGGATCGCCTTGAGGTCGTTGAAGGCGAGGGACGGGTTCACCGCCAGCGCGCTCACGATCGCGAGCCGCATCCGCTCGTGGATCACCCGGTCGAGGGCCAGGGGCGACTCGGCGGCGCGGTTGCCCTTCACCCCGGCGAGACGCGGCCGCGCCGGCGCCTCGGCCCGCTCCCGGCGCGCCGCGTCGCCCCTAGCCACCGTAGTGCCTCGCGACCAGGAGGCCGAAGCCGAGGTGGAGCGCCCCGAACCCGGCAGCCAGAAGGGCGTTCCCCCAGCCCGCGGGGCCGAGGAGGCCGGCGGCGCCGAGCGCGATGCAGGCCACGCCCAGGAGGGGGACGATGCGGACCGAGAAGGCTCCCGCGGCCACGACCCCGGTGCCGTAGAGCAGGAGCCAGGTGCCGGGGATGGCCGCGTGGAGCCCGCCTGCTGCGAGGGCCCAGGTGAGGAGCCCGCCGGCGAAGAGCGGCGGGGCGAAGGCCAGCGCGAACCGGCGTCCGGGCCCGCTCGAGAGCGGCACGCCGGCGGAGGCGGCCTTTCGGCGGAGGGCCCAGACGCCGAGACCGAGTGCCAGGGCGGCCTCGGCGAGCCAGACGCCGAGCCAGCGGGTGAAGCCGGGCTGGGCGGCGGCCAGCGCGGCGGCCCCGAGCGCGCTCACGCCGATCAGCGCCGTGGCCCGGCCCGGGATGGCGGTGAAGGCCCCGGCCCGCTCCATCGTCTCGCGGATGAAGCGGAGGTTGTCCATCGCCCGGTCCTGGAGGACGGCGGGACGGGCGGGGGCAGGGGCGCCGGGCGGGCTCATGGGGGGAAGTGTAGGGGGTCGGCGGGGGATCATCAAGCACTTTGTGCTGTAAAGGCACTGCCGCTTGGCCCGCCGGCCCCCGTCCCCCTACCTTCCGCCGTCCGGAGGGGACGATGAAGCCAGCACCGTTCGTCATCGATGAGCACGTGCGGTGGTCCGACGTGGACGCCGCCGGGATCATCTTCTACGGGTCCTACATCCGCTTCATCGAGCTGGCCGAGACCGAGCTCTTCCGCGCCGCCGGGATGCCGTACGGCGAGGTCTTCGACCGCTACGACGTGCTCCTCCCCCGGGTGCAGGTGCACACCGAGTTCCACTACCCGGCCCGGCTCGACGATCGGCTCCGGATGGCGGTCTACTACGGCAAGGTGGGCCGGAAGTCGCTCACCATGAACTTCGAGGCGATCCACCTGGGGGCGAACCGGCTCGCCGCCCACGGGTATCTGGTGCTGGCCTGCACCGAGCGCTCGACGCTCAAGCCCCGCTCGCTCCCGCCCGAGCTGGTCGAGCTCCTCCGCCCCTATACCCTCCCGGTCGAGGCCGCCCGGGCCCAGCTCGGGCTCACCGGCCCGCGGCCGTGACGCGGCCGGCGGCCCTGGCTGCCCTGCTCCTCACGGGCGCCTGCGCCGATGGGGAGTCGCGGCTCGAGGCGGCGTGGACCCGCGACTCGGTCTCCGGGCGGTTCGCCGCGCCGGCCACGGCGGTCCGCTGCGACGGCGGCCGTCTCCTCGTCACCGCGCTGGCCGGCGACACCGGGTTCGCCGTGCTGGTGGCCGGCCGCGACTCGGCGGCCGGCACGGACCTGTTCGGCAGCCATCCGGTGGCGGATCCCGGCGCCGGAGCGATCCCGGGGCCGGGCGCGGCCCTCGCGCTCCGGATGCCCGGGGAGGGCGGGAGCCGGGGCTACCAGGGGCGGGACGGGACCGTCGACCTCGCGGCGGCCGGGCCGGGTTGGTCCGGGCGGTTCGAGGGGCGCCTGGTCTCCCTCGACGCCGCCGAGACGCTGGCGGTCGAGGGCCGGTTCCGCACCGGGGCGGCTCTCCCGGCCGCCTGCGACGACAGCGCGGCCGCGGAATTACCTTGAGTCCCATGGAGCTCACCTACTTCCGGCGCGGGTTCGGCCTCAAGAAGGACATCGAGGGCGACCTCCGGCAGGACTACGCCAGTGCGATCGTGGACCACCTGCGGGCCCACGACTTCACGCTGGGCGCCGGGCCGCTCACCTTCCGCCTCGCGCACGAGTTCGGCTTCTGC
>JAICEH010000144.1 GCA_025924275.1 Gemmatimonadales bacterium
GACGTGGTGGTGACCGAGGCGGGATTCGGGGCCGACCTCGGCGCCGAGAAGTTCCTCGACATCAAGTGCCGGTTCGGCGGGCTCGAGCCCCAGGCGGCGGTCGTCGTCGCCACCATCCGGGCCCTCAAGATGCATGGCGGGGTCCCGAAGGACGCCCTCAAGGCGCCCGACGCCGCGGCGGTGAAGCGGGGACTGGTGAACCTCGAGGCCCACGTGGCCAACGTCCGCAAGTTCGGCGTCCCGCCCATCGTCACGGTGAACCATTTCGTGGCCGACTCCCCGGAGGAAGTCGAGACCGTGGTCGAGGCGTGCGCCGCCTGGGGCGTGCCGGTGGCCTTCACCGAAGTGTGGGCCAAGGGCGGGGAGGGGGGCGAGGCGCTGGCCCGGGAGCTCGTCAAGGTGCTGGAGGCCGGGGGAGCGGAGTACCGCCCGCTCTACGACGCCGCGCTGCCCATCAAGCGGAAGATCGAGATCATTGCCACCGAGATCTACGGGGCGGACGGGGTCGACTACACCAGCCACGCCGAGAAGTCCATCGCGCGCCTGGAGGGCATCGGCCTGGGGCAGACGCCCGTCTGCATCGCCAAGACGCAGTACTCCCTGAGCGACGATCCCACCCGGCTGGGACGGCCCACCGGCTTCCGGATCACGATCCGCGAGGTGACCCCGAGCGCCGGCGCCGGGTTCGTCGTGGCACTGGCCGGGGACATCATGACGATGCCGGGCCTGCCCAAGGTCCCGGCCGCCGCCGGCATGCGGGTGCTGGCCGACGGCACCATCGAAGGCCTCTCCTGAGGAAGCATCCATGCGCCTCGAGACCGTGAGCACCCCCGACGCCCCCAGGGCGATCGGCCCGTACGCCCAGGCCGTCGTGGCCGGCGACCTGGTGTACACCGCCGGGCAGATCGCCCTCGACCCCGCCACAATGGAGGTGGTACCGGGGGGCGTGGCCGAGCAGACCGAGCGCGTGATGCGGAACCTCGCCGCGGTGCTGGCCGCGGCAGGGTCCGACCTCTCCCGGGTCGTCAAGACGACCGTCTTCCTCGCGGACATGGCGGAGTTCGCTGCGATGAACGAGGTCTACGGCCGGGCCTTCGGCGACCATCGGCCGGCGCGGTCCACCGTGGCCGCCGCGGGATTGCCGAGGAACGTCCGGGTCGAGATCGAAGTCGTCGCCGCGCGCGGGTGAGTCCCCAATCCACTCGCGAATCGTGACTCGCGACCGGCGTGGGGTGGTGGCGGCAGGTCCCCAGGGGGGCGGAACGGGTCTGGTGGCCCGGCCGGTCTTCAAAACCGCGTCGGAGGCGCCCTCGGCGGCTCCGGTGGGTTCGATTCCCACACGCTCCCGCCACCCGCTTCCGTGACCACCGTCCTCCTGGTGAACCCCGCGGCCGGGCGCGGCCGGGGCGCCCGGGCTTCCGCGGAGGCCCTCCGGGCGGCCCGGCGGGCGTGGCCGGACGTCGAGTGCTGGCGGACCCGGGCGCCGGGGGACGGGGTCCGGCTGGCGGCGGAGGCGGCGCGGGCCAGGGTACGGCGGGTCATCGTGGTCGGTGGCGACGGGTCGGTGCACGAGGCGGCCAACGGCCTGCTGGGGGCCGGGGTGGCGGAACCGCCGCCCCTCGGGGTGGTCCCGGTGGGCACCGGGAACGACTTCGCCCGCGCGGTGGGCACCTCGCGCCTCCGGCCGGCCCACGCGATCGCGGCCCTGGCTGCCGGCCGGGTCGCCCGCTTCGACGCCGGCTCCGTCGCGGGCGAGTGGTTCGTCAACTCGATGGGGGCGGGCTTCGATGCCCAGACTGCGGAGCGCGCCAATCGGCTCCGCCGGCTCCGGGGGTTCGCGGCCTACGCCGTGGCCGTGGTCCAATCGCTCGCCCACATCCGGATGCTCCCGGTCGCCGCGGAGTGGGACGGTGGCGCCTTCGGCGGCGAAGCCCTCCTGATCGAACTGGGCAACAATTCCTCGACCGGCGGCGGGTTCCGGCTCGTGCCCGACGCCCGTTGCGATGACGGCCGGCTCGACCTCTGCTTGATGAGCTGCAAGGGGCTTCGCGGCGCCCTGGCCCGGCTGCCCGCGGTCCTGCTGGCTCGCCACCGCGGGTACCCCGACGTGACCCTTGCCCGGACTACCTTTCTGGACCTCCGGACCGGGGATGACGAGCTCGTGGTGCACCTCGACGGCGAGATCCGGCGCTACCGGCCGGCCGCGCTCCGCGTCACCATCGCGGCTGGCTGCTTCCCGGTCATCCTGGCCGGCGGGCGGTGAGGCATCCCGTCCTCGGCATCCTGTTCCTCGCTGCGGCCGCGCCGCTTGCGGCGCAGGATCCCGTGCCGGCCGCCGTGCCCGCGCCGGTGGCCGACACGGTGGTGGGGTCCGTCGTCGACTCGCTCGCCCGGCCCATCTCCCCGATGGGCGCCTTCTGGCGCTCGCTCCTGGTGCCCGGCTGGGGCCAGGCCAGGCTGGACCGGAAGCTCGCCGCCGCGCTCTTCATCGGCTGGGAAGGGGTGACGCTCGGGATGGTGCTCAAGACGAACGTCGCCGTGGGCGAGCTCGCGGACGCGGGCTCCGGGCTGACGGAGGCCAAGCGGCAGGAGCGGGAGGACTGGCTCGTGCTCCTGGCGTTCAATCACCTGCTCTCGGCGCTCGAGGCGTACGTATCCGCGCACTTGTGGGACTTCCCCGGCGACCTCCGCATCCGGCGCGTGCCGGGCGGGATGGCGGCCGGCGTCCGGCTTCCCCTTTCGCTGCCCTGATGAACGACGCCCCGATCGGCATCTTCGATTCCGGCATCGGTGGGCTCACCGTCGCCCGCGCCATCTACGAGCGCCTCCCCTCCGAGCGCACCATCTACTTCGGCGACACCGCGCGGGTTCCCTACGGGCCCAAGTCCCCCGAGACGGTGCGCCGGTACAGCCGCGAGATCCTGGACTGGTTGCTGGGGCAGGGGGTGAAGGCGGTGGTCGTCGCCTGCAACACCAGCACCGCCCACGCCCTCGAGGCGCTCCGCGCGGCCTCGCCGGTGCCGGTGCTGGGGGTCATCGAACCGGGATCCCGGGCGGCGGTCGCGGCCGCGCCCCGGGGCAGCATCGGCGTCATCGGCACCGCGGGCACCATCGCCTCCGACGCCTACGGCCGGGCCATCCGCTCCCTGCGGCCGGACGCGACCGTGGTGCAGCAGCCCTGTCCCCTGCTGGTGCCGCTGGTGGAGGAGGGGTGGTTCGAGCATCCCGCGTCGCGGCTGGTGGCGGAGGAGTACCTCGGACCGATGCGGGCCGCGCGGGTCGAGGCGCTCGTACTGGGGTGCACCCACTATCCCCTGCTCAAGCCGCTCCTCGCCGAGGTGATGGGACCCGGGGTGACGCTGGTGGACAGCGCGGAGGAAACCGCGCGGGCCCTGGCGGAGGTGCTGGCCGAGTCCGGCCTGGCCGCCCCGGGCGGGGGGCCCGGGACTCACCGGTTCGTGGTGAGCGATGACCAGCCGCGCTTCCTGCAGGTCGGCTCGCGCTTCCTCGGCGAGCGGTTGACCGAGGCGGAGCTGGTGGCGGTGGGGTAGGGGGCGGGGCCCGCTCTCCACTCATCCTCCCCAGCTCCGCAGCTCCGCCCCTCCTGCCGTCACCACCGCGTACCGCAGGCCGTCCATCCACGCCCCGGGGTTGAGGTAGAGCCGCCCCGGCGCCATCTCCTCGCTCGCCGGGATGTGGGTGTGGCCCAGGGTCACCAGCCCGAGATCGGGCTCCTCTCCGAGCACCCGCAGGGCCCACGCTCGCTGCCGGGAGGCGGCGCGCTGGAGGACGGCAGGATTCCGCGTCGCGTCGCCCAGCCGGTGACTCAGCCGGTCCACCAGCGCGATCCCGACGTCGGGATGCACCGCCCGGTAGAGCGCGATGGTCGCCGGGTGCCGGGTGATCCGGTGCATGAGCGCGGCCGACCAGTGCTCCTCGGTGAGCCCGTCCCCGTGCACCGCCAGCACCTCGCGCCCGGCGGCGCGGAATCTGGCCTGGAGCGGATGGAAGTCGATGCCGAGGTCCGCGCCCCAGAACCCGTCGCCCCAGCGGTCGTGGTTGCCGCCGACCATCGTGATGGGAAGGCGGCGCCGGAGGCTCCGGAGCGCGGCCGCGACGTGGAAGCCCCTTCGGGGGATCACCCGCCGGTAGGCGAACCAGAAGTCGAACAGGTCCCCGTTGATGAGCAGGGCGTCGCCCAGCTCGGGTACGCGGTCGAGGAACCCGAGCAGGGCCTCCTCGACCGCCGGCGACGCATCGCCCAGGTGGGCGTCGGCAACGATGACCAGGGCGTCGGAGGGCATCGGGCGAAGATAGGGAACTCCGCGGGATCGTCGCAAGCGGTTGCCGCGTTTGATCTTCCGCCGCGAGGATGCGAAGTTGGCGGAAGCGTCCGTCCGGGTGTCCACGGCCGGGCCCCTGGAACGTCTCCCCAACGGCTGGAGCACCGATGGACGGTCGGGTGACCGAGGTCGCGCATCGCGTCAACTACAGCGAAACCGACCAGATGGGCGTGGTCTACCACGCCCGGTACCTCGTGTGGCTCGACGTGGCGCGCTGCGAGCACCTGCGCGCCACCGGGCTCAGTTATCGCGAGATGGAGGAGGCAGGCTTCCGTCTGGCCGTCTCCGAGGCGACTCTCCGCTATCGCCAGCCGGCCCGCTATGACGACCCGCTGCGGGTCCGCTGCTGGGTGCGGGAAGCGCTGCCTCGCCGCGTGACCTTCGGCTATGCCGTGGAGCACGCCGAGGGGCGGCTGCTTGCCACGGCCACCGTCGCCCTGCTCTGCCTCGACGCGGAGTTCCGGCTGAGCCGCCTCCCCGGCGAACTGCTGGGGCGGCTCCAACCCACGCCCGACCCGGTGCGACTCTGATGCGCGCGTCCCCACTGGTCCTGTCGCTCCTGCTCCTCGCCGCCGGGTCGGGCCCGCTCGTCGCGCAGGACGAGGCCGGCATCACCACGCTCGCTGAGGTGCTGGCGGCCGAGGATGCCCGCGACGCCTCGGCGGAGGTCCTCGGGCGCGCGGTGAACGACCCGGATCCCCTGGTCCGGCGCATCGCCGCCCAGGCGCTGGGTCGGATCGGCGCGTCGTCGTCCGCGGCCCTGCTGCATCCCCTCCTCGAGGATCCCGACACCCTGGTCCAGACCACGGCGGTCTTCGCCCTCGGCCTGGTGCGGGACTCCGCGAACGTCCCGCGCCTGCTCGACCGGCTCGGCGGGGACCGCCCCGTGGCGAAGGAGACGGGGGAGGAGGCGGTGATCGCGCTGGCCCGGATCGGTGGCTCCCAGGCCGCCGAGTGGGTGGGCCGCCTGCTGCGCGGGGTCGGTGCTCCCATCACCCCCGATACCCTGGCACTCCTCCGGGAAGCGGCCGGGCAGGCCTGGCGGTTCCGCCGGGCCGCGCCGGCCGGCGCGCTGGTGCCGCTCCTCGATCACGAGGATCTCGGGGTGCGGGAGGGCGCCTGGTACAGCCTCTCCCAGCTCCGCCATCCCGCCCTCGCGGGACGGATCGCGGCGGCGCTCGACGACCCGGAACCGACCATCCGCGAGCTCGCCGCCCGGGCACTCACGCCTCCCCTCGCGCAGGCGGCCGGGTTGGCGCCCGATGCCGCCGGCACGCTGCTGCGCCGCGGCGTGGACGACGGGTCGCCCGGCGTCCGGATCAATGCCATCCGGACGCTGGGCGCC